>JBEBHM010000093.1:0-16689 GCA_040080875.1 Pirellula sp. | reverse complement strand
GCGAGAATGGCGTAGTCACCAGGAAATGCTTGAGCTGACAATTCAACCGACCTCAAAGCTGCTTGAATGGCTTCTTGATAGTTACCCATGCGATACTCGGTGGTGGCGAGCGTGTTAAAGTAGATGTCACGAGGATGTTCCCGAATAAGTTCGCGGAATTGAATCAGTTCCGAATCCGTGATTGGTGTGTGCTTGAAAGCATCCGGCGTACTGACTTTTTGCCAGGTGGCGTTGTTAATTCTTTGTGCATCGCCCGAGGTCATTTCAGGCATTTTGTTGCCACGTGGGAGCTTGAGAGATTCCTTGACGACCATCGCCAGGTGTAGCTCGAGATCGCGCTCTTCGTCTGCAAACTGAGAGACAAGTTTTTCGTAGGATGATTGCAAGCCATCGTAAAGCGACGCCTGGTCAGGATCGTTCTGAATCAGCCATGCATAGTGGAATGTCGCTCCATACCAATTCTTCGATGCCGTGGCGTCTGTCGCCTGTTTCTGGTGCAAAAACGAATCGAAGCTCGCTTTCGTTTTTCGCCTGGCTTTTTCGTCTGGGGCATTTTTGTATTCCAGATCGACCAACACGAGGTTGTTTGATTCGGTGGTCACAAACCATCGACTGTTGGGACACGTGTGGGTGATCACTTTCGGTGGCTCCCACATTGCATTTGGAAGCGTCTCGCGCTTCGCGACATTCCAGACCAGTTTTTCATTTTCGGACTCCGAGTAGATTCGTGAACCATCGAGACTGAAGGTCACGCTTGTCACCTTGTCGGTGTGTTCGCTGAGGATCGCGGTTTCGTGCTTTTGTGGTGCGTCCCAAATTCGTATGTTACCTATGTCGGCGACGGCGGCGGCCAACCGTGTGCCATCAGGGCTGAAGGCGACTGATTCAACACCATCTTTGCCAGGGAAAAAGGTCATGATCTCCTGACCGCTCAAGGTTTCGATGAGATGAACGGAATCGTCGGTTCCACATGCTGCGAACCGTTTGCCATCAGGACTGAAGGCGACCCCAAATACTGCGCCGCTGCTGGCATGAGCGGTTGCAATTTGCTTGCCTGAGGCAACATCCCATACCCTGATCTTGGTGTCATAGCCGCCTGACACAAGTCGCTTACCCGCCTGGTCAAACGCCACCGTCCTCACGAGCCCGGTGTGCCCAATGAACGTTCGAATTTCACTGCCGGTCTCTACGTCCCACAGCTTGACCGTGTTGTCATAGCCTGCGGACGCAAAGCACGAACCATCCGGGCTGAATGCAACACCGTAGACCGTACCCTGATGGCCCGTGAGCGTCGCGGTTTCTACATGTGTTTGCGCATCCCAGAGTTTGATCGTCCCGTCCCGACTTGACGACACGAGTCTGTTACCGTCCGGACTGTATTCGACTCCGGTAACCGAACTTGTATGCCCTTTCAAGACGGCAACTTCTTCACCCGTTTCTGTTTTCCAAAGACGAACCGTGTTGTCATCTGATGCCGAAGCAAGCCGCGTCCCGTTCGGGCTAAAGGACAGCTCATTGACTTTGTCCTTATGCCCATTCAGCTTGAACTTCGCATCGCCCGTCTGCGCGTCCCTCAGGATGACCGATTCTGATCCCGATGCGAGTTGCCTGCCATCCGAACTAAAGGCGACGCAATGCACAAATCCCGAGTGCCCACCCAATGTGAGGTCGTTATCGCCGTGAGTACTCCAGATTCGGACGGTTCCGTCCCTGCTGCCGGAGACGAGTCGCGTCCCGTCGGGACTAAAGGCGACGCCCCATACCGTGTTGGAGTGTCCATTGAGCGTGTTGATCAAGTTGCCCGTTCGAGCGTCCCAGAGCTTGATTTCCGTAGAATCACCCGCGGTCGCCAACTGAGTTCCGTCCGGACTGTAGGCGACGCAACGAACAACTCGATTGTGTCGACTCACTTCGCCGAGATGTTCCCAGGTTTGCGTATCCCACAGCATGCAAACGCTATACGTGACGGCCGCCAACCGAGTACCATCGGGACTGAATGCCAAGCGTCGCACTTCCGGATAGGGATGATGGACGACTTTGATTTGCTCCCCGGTTCGTGAGTCCCAGATTCGAATCGTTTTGTCACCACTACTCGTCGAAGCAATTTGCTTGCCGTCCGGACTGAAGACGACACCCACCACAGAGGCCGTGTGCCCGGTAACCGTGAATATCTCTTCGCCCGACTTCGGGTCCCACACTTTGACGGTTTTATCAACCGATGCTGACGCGATTCGATCTCCGGTAGGACTGAAGGCAAGCCCGTTAATCGCACCGAGATGTCCACTTATCGTATGGATGATGTTACCTGACTTTGCATCCCACAGCCTGACCTTTGCATCACTCCCCGCCGACGCAATGGAGGAGCCATCCGGGCTAACGGCGAGACCGTCGATGCGTCCGTCGTGCCCTTTAAGTGTGTCGAGTTGCTCTCCGGTAGTTGCATCCCATAATAGGATCGTCCCGTCTTTGCCCGCCGAAACCACCCGCTTTCCGTCAGGCGTAAAAGCAACTTCGGCCACATCGCTTGTGTGTCCATAACACGTGATGTCGCTGCCCTGGAAACGCCGATTGCAGTAGTGCCACTCGAAGTTGTCACGGTATTCCTGTGGGATCTGATGCAGTAGCGTTCGAGCCTCCACGGCTCGATCAGCATCGTACCTAGCGACAGCAAGTTGAAACTTTGCTGCCGCTTCTGAATCACGAGCACGTTGAGAATCTAAAGCAGCTCTTCCTTCCGCGTCGAAGGCGTTGGCACGTTCTACCAACGCTTCTTGCGACTTGCGTTCCGCGAGTTGGGTTTTCTGGATCGCTTGAAGCAATCCGTAAGTCGTGCCGATGATTCCAACTAGCAGCGTGATACCAATCGCGAGCAGGGCGGCGACCAAGCCGCGATGTCGGTTCGCAAACTTTTGAATCTGGTACCAAGTCGAAGGTGGCCGGGCACTCACGGCTTCGCCAGTCAGATAGTTGGACAGATCATGGCCCAAATCATTCGCGGTTTGATATCGGCGGGCCGGTTCTTTCTCCAGGGCCTTCATTACGACCCAGTCGAGTTCCCCCCGTAGAAGTTGCTGCAGCCTTGTGGGATGCAGTCTTCGCAAGTCGCTGACTGCGGAATTCACCGCGCCCGATGACGAACTCAATCGCTTGCTGGGGCGAGGAGGAGCTTCCTTTCGGATGATTTCAAGAACCCTCAGAAGGGCGTTTCGCCCCAACGTTTCTTTATCCAGTGGAGTGGAGCCCGTCAGCAGCTCATACAGTATGACACCGAGCGAATAGACATCCGTCCGAGTGTCAATATCCTCCGCATCCGGCCCCTTCAGTTCAGCTTGTTCAGGCGACATGTACTGTACGGTGCCGACGACCTTGCCAAACTCCGTCTGCATGGTCATGTCAGATTGCATCACGTTCTGCTCAACGGCTTTCGCCAAGCCGAAGTCGATCACTTTGGGGACCGCAACGCCATCAATGACGGTGACGAGCACATTCGACGGCTTTAAATCGCGGTGAATGATTCCCTTCTGGTGAGCATGCTGTACCGCTTTGCAAACGACGGCGAACAACTTCAGTCGCTCGTCGACACTCAGCTTGTTGTCATCGCAGTAGACAGTGATCGGAACTCCCTCGACCAATTCCATCACAAAGTACGGACGACCTTCATCTGTGGTTCCAGCATCCAGCACACGCGCGATGTTGGGATGATCCATCATTGCCAGAGCTTGTTTCTCGGCCTCGAAGCGGGCGATCACATCCTTCGAGTTCAATTCCGATTTGATCAGCTTCAGGGCCACCCGACGCTTCACAGGCTTGTCCTGTTCGGCCAGCCAGACGATCCCCATGCCGCCGCGCCCGAGTTCTTCCATCAAGCGAAAATTGGCTAGGACCGGTGGAACGTTGACTGGAAGCGAAATCGTGCCTTGATCACCTGAAAACACCGTTCTTGCATCGCGAGTAAACAAGGCATCGATTACGCGTTCCTGTTGCGGAAATCGTTGGAGGTATTCCTTTTGCTGAGGTACATCACCTTGCTTCGTGCGATGTTCCACTTCCATGGCCAACAGTTCTGCCAGCAGTCCTTCGCGAGCTGCACCTGGAGCCTCTACCAGGAATGTCTCGATGCGCGGAGCGTCCCCTTTCATCAACTCCTGGTCGAAACGGTCGCAAAGAGCGTCGATTTCAGAGAGTTGCTGATCCGTCAGTGCGAAGTAGGCAGGGTTTCTGATTGCAGGGTCGTCCAAAGGGCAAAAAGATGGATGGGTAGAATGGAGTTGTCACTATCTTCCAAGGGTCAAACAGCGGAAAACACCGACAGGGTAACGGAAATTTGGCAACGGAATTGGGCAAAAAAATGTGTGGGCAAAAAATGAAGCCGCAGCAAATGATTTTGCAAATTGTCTTTCCCCATGTTTTTGCCCATCCATGTTTTTGCCGGTCTCATCAGTGCTCCCCGTCATGCAGTCCCGCCTCGATCCAGATACGGCGAATTCGTTCGAGCTTTCGTTCGATGGTCCGTTCTGTGCAATTCAGTTCGCTCGCAATTTCGGCGTTCGTGGCCCCCTGAAATTTGAGCAACACGATCTGCTTCATCGTCTCGTCAGGAACAGCATCGAGCAGTTGAACGCAACTTTCCGAGACTTCGGCCAGCACAGCGGGCGTTTGCTGGTTTCCAACGATCGCGTTGATCCCGGCGTCACCGAATTCAGCAAAACCAGATTCACCGCGTACGGTGCCCCCGCCTCGTTTCTGCCGTTTCAAGTACCGCCGTTGTGCGGAGATTTTTCGAGACGTGATGACGGCCAGCAGACCCCATAAAGCGTCTCGATTCTCGGCGCCAATTCGACCATCGGCCAGGCCGCGACACAGACTATGAAACGCACTGTTCGCCGCGTCATTCTCGTCGTAGTGCCGACGGATCTGCCGGTCGAGTTTCTGCTGCGCAAACTCGTGCAGTCGTTGGGAAATGTGCCGCCACAGTTGTTCAGCGGCCTGATGGTTTCCATCTGAAAGCTGGTCAATCCAGGCCGTGACTGATTGGCTATCCATTTTTTATTTCCGGAAAGGGTCAATGCGCATAGCAAATCGTAGGGGCACAATGGCTTGTTACAAAGCCAGGCAGCACACTTGCTGAGGGGATTTCCAGAAATCCCTAAAGAAATCTGCTCGCGACCTGTCGGACTTTGGAACTGGTTGAACATCTAGGTTATGGGGCTGATTCGGTTCAGTCGGCCTGCAATAAGCCACATCGGCAGTACATCCATGAAACGGAACCGGGGAAGACAATATGATCAAAACTTTTGCTCTGGGAATCTTAACACTCTTGACCACTGTGTCGTTTGCCTATGGCAACGACCCCAATTACAAGGACCTCGTGGGAAAATGGGAGCTTGACTTTCCGAAGAACGACTTTCATTACTGCGAGATTACTGAGGCGAAAAACGGCGAGCCTGGTCCTTACGTCTGGACCAATAAAGCTGGTAAAAGTTGGCCTTGTTCGGCTGGGCACATCCAACCGCCGAACAATGGACCGAAGACTTATACGATAACCTTCGGAGAAAAGTCTCCTTACCCCGGTCACGTACTCCACCTCATTCGCGATTCCGAAGGTAAACTGGTGTTTTTGAAAGAGCATGCGAAAGGCTCGGACAAAGATTTTCAAACATGGGTTATTCGTAGAGCTGGGGACCGCTACGAAGGGCTTGCGGGAAGTTATAAGGAGAAGTCTGGGGGGGAGATGATGATTCGGAAGGCGGATGATGCAAAAAAAGAAGCCGGTCCTTGGAGGTTTGTGCTGAAGGGGACGGGTGATTGGGCCTGTAATGAGGGGCAGGACAACCCAGGGGGAGGAAAGCCAACAGTTTATTTTATCGAGTTCGCTGAAGGGCCTTTCAAAGGTCAGCGATATGACATCGTACGCGATAAAGACGGTAAGCTGAAGGAGTTGCAACTAGTTGGGGGCAGCAAGGCAATATGGGTGCGTCAGTAATGCCCCGTAGTACCCGGAAGTTGTCCCTTCCGTAGTGGGAAGTTCAAATGATCGGGGAAGGCTAAAGGGGATGCAGCTCGTTTTACAAAACGAACTGCGTTCCCCTTGGCTTTTCTGACATGCATTGCGTCACCTACTCCCGTCCTGCCTGCACCTGAGTCGCCAGTGGTGATGCGCCCTACTGCGGCAGAGACTGTGAAACGCACTGTTCGCCGCATCGTTCTCGTCATACTAAACTGATTGGTTGCTTCGCCCAGCCCCCCCGTGCTGCTCCATTATGTCCGGGGTGGTTCAATCGCTTAACCGCGAGGGCATCGCCCCGCGCTTGACAGGGGCTAGGTTGAGCTAATTGCGGACGGTCCTTGGGGTTTCGCTGCCCGTTGGTTACTCTTAAACGCCTTAACCGCTAACCCGTACATCATTTGGTCTTACGTTCGCTTGTTGCGTTACTCCTGGCCATGCAGTCCAGCCTCTACCCAGATACGACGGATTCTTTCCAGTTTTCGTTCAATGGTTCGCTCAGTACATTTCAATTCGTCAGCAACTTCGCAGTTGGTGGCCCCCTGAAATTTGAGCAACACGATTTTCTTCATCGTTTCATCCGGTATCGCTTAATCATTCTCTCGCGCCCGCGCCTAAGTATAACTGAAAGGTCTGGGAATGGCCAAGCTCCCGTATCCCCTAGCCATCGCAGTAGTGCGTAAGCGTACACCACCGGCAGGTGTTGGTTCAGTCGGGCTGGATAGCACCATGCTGCAGCGGAAGGCGCAGCACGTGGGTGTGGGTCCTCCAAATCATGGTGTCGTACACGGTCGCCAATTGACACAGGGAGATATTGAACGAGCGACAAGATCCCCAAACAGCAAGAGCGAGTTAAGTAGGGAGCAGCCGGAGGATGTAGGGGAAATAGCAAACTAAGGTACCTAAGCCCCTATTGATGTCGCTTCAACCATGCCTCCCACAATCCAGCCGCATGTAGTCGATATTATGGGACGTTAAAAGTCGGCTTTCTCGGCACAAGCCGTTTGATCGCAATAGTGTACGTTCACAGCAATGCGCTAATGGCCTACTTGTCACCGTCTTCGAGCATCTCGCTCAACAACGAACGAATCTCGTCGATCGACATCTTCTCGCGCTTCACCATCTCTGCCTCGGTCTCTTCGTCCTTTAGCGCCTTAGCAACGACGTCGATGTATTTGGAATAGACCCGAATCGACGTTTCCAGCCAGCCCAACGCTGCCCATGAAGGCGCTGGCGTTCGTGCTCGATCAAGGTGGACGACATTCACACCGTTCGCCCGTTCTTCTAAGACTCTCAATCGGTTCGCTTGGCACCAACCGATTTCCGCTTGCAATGAAGCGTTGTCCGGTAGTGGCGGCCAGTCAGCGGGAATTTCGCTAAGCCCTTGGATTCGCGTATCTGTTGCTGCTTCCGCTCGCATGTCAGCCGTCGCTGCCGCGGTAGCTATCGGCGGAAACGCTTGTTCCATTGCGCCCCAAGCGGCTTCTGATGCTTCGTCGCGTTTGAAACCCTTCTCGCGGCATTCGGCAAGAACTGTATCCTTGAACTTGCTCGCTTCGGCCCAGCGACCTTCACGCCGCAGTCGTTCGGTTAACACAATTTTCGATTCGTTCACTGTCTATAGCTCCTGATTAAACGCCTGTTTTGAAATCCTGATAGTTTTGGTACTGTTTCATGGACCCCGCAACGCAAACCGTTGGAGACTTCAATCCAACCGCATATTTCGCTGGAGTCCCGCGACACCGCCCCGGAGGTGGATCGGTTCCCGGTGGAATCAGCAGGTGTCCGCGATTGCCCTTCCTGTTGCCGACTATCTTTGGAATCGTTTTACGGTCTCAGCATGGACCGCTCGCGAAGCTGTTTCAAGAAGAGAACAGCTTCAATCCGTTCCTTGTCTCCGAGTGTCTCGAAGATGCTTTGAATGTCCATTCTTGCCGTACATTGGGCTAACTTTTGGGCTAACGTCGGATCGAGATCGCAAAATCCCAGGTAAACAGCCAATTGTTCGAGTCCAATATCGTCCACTGTTACGCTTATGCAAAGTGACGACATTAGGCGACAGATAGTGTCAAAGCCCTGGATTTGTCGGGCTTTTTTCGTACCATCATCTCACCCAGTCGAGACACCAAGGGACGAGACAGGCAATTGGGCTAACTTTGGAGACAGCTTGTTCATTGCGATATCCAAGTCTCCATCCGTGATCGTCCAGTAGTGTTTCTGAGCGATCTGCTCTGTATGTCCACAGATCATTGCTGCCACATCAGGTAAATTCTTCGCGAAGTCCGTCGCTCCTGAAGCTCTAGGATTCCGCCAGAGGTTCGGCCATTGCATTACCCCAGCTCGTCGGATCATTACCGTCAAACCCTTCCGAAGATTCGTATCGGCTTGGATATTCGGGAAGACATATTCAGCCCCTTCTTCAGCTTCAGCGAAAAGCTTCAGAAGCTCCGTTTCGATTGCTGGAAATAAGGGGAGGATCCGTACTGCTCGCTTTGCGTGATGTTCTGTCTTACTCGAAGCGACAATCGAGATCCGTTTCGCTTTCCAAGCGATATGATACCACTTCAGGCCCTTGGCTTCGCTAGGGATCCGCAAAGCTCCAAGCCTTGCCAGAACCAAAAGCGATCGCCAAGTCGCGTTAGGAGCTTTTTCAAGCACCTTCGCGAAGACGTCAATCGAGATATAGTGCTGTCGCTCTTTGGTGGAATGTAAAGAAGTTGACATTCCTACAAAAGGATTGCGGGAGATCAAGCCGTCTTCGATCGCCCGTTTGAATATCTGCCGGCAAAGACCAGTCCGTCGCTTGATCGTATTGATCGCCAAATGCTTCGCTTTCCCCCCGTCTTTCGGCTTGTCTCTCTTGTTTGATGTTTCAAGCCATTGGCGGAAAGCCTTCGCATCCATTGCCGTAATGCTCGGAAGTGTGCGATCCTTGAAGAACTCTTCGAGACGTTTTCGAGTGTGCTGATAGGAGATCCAACTCGCTTTTTTAAGCTCCGACTTGTGGGATTCAAAATAAGCCGTGAGATACTCCGAAAGTGTGATCTCTGCCGTTAGAGGATCGTCGGCTTCAATCAAGCGTTTGTCGGAGAGCTTCTTTCGCTAATCAGGGGTAAGCGAAGCCAGCCATTCAAGCGTCTTTCGTTCGATAGGCTTTTCGAAGTCGATACAGTTTGCGATTGCTTAGACGAAGAGCTTCCACCGATTCGTTTGGGCTTCAGAGAGATCCGTCAGAGATAAAACGATCCGCTTCTTCTGAACGGTTACTCTCAGCTGCCAGCCTGCCAGCTGTCGCCCTTCGCCTGTTTTCTGAGACTTGTCATATCTAATTCATCCATTATTATTGGTAGTACAAAAGAGACTGCCGGTAGCCCTCGTCAAAGTGTCCACCGGCAGTCCTAAACGAAGCCTTGGTCTAGTTATCTAGATTAAGGCTTTATTTCTTTTCAAAGGTATCGCGAACCTCTTCGCCGATGATGCCAGCGACTTCGGATTGTCGTTCCACACCGCAATCGAGTACCAAGCTAAAGGTGTATTGCTCTTTTGAATTGGCAACAGGCCCACCAGCCTCGCCTCTCGCAAGGACGGAGATCCCTACTTTCTTCAGCCTACGAATGATGCGTTTCGTCTCTTTGATACGAAGCTCAGCATTACCGTTATAGGGGTTGTTGTTGTAATAGACCAAGAATCCAGGGTCGTCGTCGGACCAAGGCGCAATTGCCCATACTCCTCGCCGACTATGGACGTGTTTGGTTGCGGCTTCCTCCGCGTATTTTTGGGCGTAATATTCTGCTTCAGATTTCGACAACCCATTCTCCAATGCCGTTTCAACTTGACTTAACATTTTCTTTTTTCCTTTGCTCGGTGGACGTCCCTTCGGTAGCCCAAGAGGGACTTGTGATAATTCAGACACAACACTTACTCCAAGCACCCTAGCCAACTCATCTAATTTCCCCATTGTCAACGTACCTCCGTTCATAAAGCGGGACATGGCAGACTTATCAATACCTGCTTCCCTTGCGATTGCATACGCGGATGTTGAGGACTGTTTGACAAGATTTCGAATTTGTTGACTGAGAGCGATCATAGTGGTTGTGATTCTAGCAACTATTTCTCGTCCTGCAATAGAAGTGGTTGTTTTTTCTGCAACTATTTTTTGCCGATCGGATTCGATTCTTCGAGTTCATCTTATAGTCTCCATCTCGGAAGCTTTCCTTTCGCGTCAAGAACTGCTTCCGCTGCTTTGTACCATCGATCGGAGAGTGCAAACTCGCAAGTGATCGGAATGGATCCGGTCAGCTCTTCCATTGTCTCGCAAAGTATGCGATCGATTCGCTTCGCTGCTTCAGTATGATCCGCGTCGATCGGAAGCTCGATCAATACTTCATCGTGAACAAAAGCGACAGTTCGAAAGCCAGCTCCATACAACTCCCATAACCGATGACCAAATGGACCGCTCAAATACGCCCATCGCTAGGGCTGCCTCGCGCATCGTAGATGCGAGTCGTGTTTCCAGCCAAGATTTAACTGGAGGGACGAGACTGATAGTCGAACAGTTTCTGTTTGATTGCCGCAACCAATGTCTCGGGAAGATTTCCAATGCGTTCGCAATTTTCGAGTGACTCGAAAGCGAACCAACTACAATCGGCAACGCTTGGCCGATCTAGTCCACTACGGCATTTTGGTTTGCCATGACTGAATGGCAGATTGGCCACTTGAAAGTGCCCCAATTTGTCTTTGTCGAATGATGAAGTGATCGCAACAACGATGCACTCATCGTTTTCAAGAAGTTCGGCAATTACTGCGGGTCTGGTTTTTTTGTTTTGCGCTTGTGGGTCAAGCATCGGAACCAATACGACATCACCAACCGCAAATTTCATGCGAGACTACTTAGGCCAATCCGCAACGGGGGTTTGGAGTGCACGAAGTTTTTCGATGGGCAATGTGATCGCCTTACGCTTTTGAATTGCGTACAGGTCGAAATTAAATTTCTTGGATTTCTCCGCCTTTGCTATTCGACTTTCAAGTTCGCTTTGGCCCTGGACAACATATCCATCGGACTTGCAAGTGGAAACTGGCCCTGCATTCACTTCGGCTGCTTGTTTTAGCCACATTTCGCACAATGCCTTTAACGCATTCTCCAAGTCTTCGTTGTATGGGGCGGTCCCCGAAACAACTTGGTCAACAAAAGCACGATGCCATGACTCGATTCGGTCGAACGATGTACAAATGTCACGAACCAAATCTTGACAATCGAAAACCTGCATTGCTTTGGCGTGATCCGCTTTCCATAGCTCGACTTCGCTTTGGCTTGCGTCCAATTGAGCGCGGAGCGTTTCGAACGACGATTCGAGGAAGGTCATGCTTTGAATCCAGGTAGTTGCAACTATTTTTTGTCCTTTGCACTTAGACAAATGCGACGCCTATAAGTCTAGACCAGTACGAGCGAATTTGTAAGAAACGTAAATTATTCGGGCCAAAAATGGGAACAACACCACCCATCAGAGTGGGGGTCAACCAAGTCTGCGGATAGTCGATTCCGCCAGCCGCAAGTCGGCCAACACTGGACCTAGAATCCCTAACTCGTATTGGCTATTTGTGGTCGCAATCGCTTGCTCAACGGCCTGCCGACTATGACTGAGACTTGCCAATAATGCTTCGGTTTTCGTTTCGGGTTGGGGAAATGTTGCAGAATCCCTTTGTTTTTGAGGGTGTTCGAGTCCAATATCGCCCATCTGCAACACCCCTTGGAAAGCCTTGTTTTCCTTGGGGTTTTTCGTATCGCGGGTTCTCCCTCTACGGCCTCGAAATGGACAGTTTGGTGAATTGCTTTTTGAAAAGTGTACCCATAGTGATTCATCCTTCACGTGTCGCCCAGCTCTCGCATGATCGCCCGCCATGTGAATACTTAGCCCCGCCGCTTGCCATCCGAGTAGCGAACCGATAACCGCCTCTTTGGTTACCTTACCTCGCCATTGAGGCATTGCGGGTTCATGTGAATCGATCGTCTCCCAAGTGCTCTCGACTACCAATACTCGCACAGGATAGGCCAATAGTCGCGACACTTCTCGTTCAAATCGATCGCGGTCAACACCGACACATCCAAGGCGGCTCCACTTAGCTGGATATCCAGATTGTCAAACAGCACGCTTGGTATAGCACCTATTGCAATAGCCGTGATAGTCTTTCGCATCTCGTCATCGTCGCGAGTGAACGCTTTTCGAGCCGCACGCCGACCATAGGCAGTCAATTTTGCCGCATCTACCAACAGTGACTTACCGGCTCCGCGAATGTTTGCAGTGACTGCGAACAACGGAACTTAGCCATCGATACAAGAACGGCCAATCATCGACAGAACAATCGACAACCACGCCGATCGGTCAGCTTCTTGGAACATCGGGAGGTCGGCGAGCACTTGCATCAACAACGACAACGCTTTTGCGGCGTCCACTTTCGTTGGTGATTCAGGAACCGGCGGGAACGAAGCAGACGGACGATAAATGAGACCCGTTTGCTGCGAGAGCCAGAGGCCAAATTGTTTTTTCTTTAGGTGCCAAAAGGCAAATTCAGCACTCTCCCAGAGCACATACCGATCGATGATTCGGAAGAACCTAGCCCTTTCGGCGTTCCCAAGTCGCAAGTCCCAAGTCTCTGTTGACGGATTTGAATTTGATAGTCCGGCCAATCCGCACTACGATAGTGGGATGAGTTCCCATCCAGACAAGCACATTTGAGAGGCGATTGAATTCGCGGAAAGTCTTGGTTGGATTTTCGAAAAAACGGGCCCTCGCGCTCATTCTTTTGGGATTCTATACTGCCCGCAGAATGAACGCGGGGCTTGCAGGATTGTGGTCTACTCCACACCCAAGACACCTTTCCTTCATGCCCAGCGAATTACCCGGGCGGTCAACAAATGTCCTCATGGAGAAGATCAAAATGGCTAACTACTCATTCGAAGTGGTGTTAATCGACGCAACGGAAGTGACGGTGGAAATGGCCGACAAGCTTTTCGAAGCCGGTGGGGACGATTGCCTTGCTTCAAGTCGCGATGGAATCGTCACTATCGCTTTTGATCGTGAAGCAAGCTCGACGGAGGAGGCGATTCGATCCGCTCTTCAAACTATCCATCAAGCGGGTTATGCAGCCAAATCGGTCATCTTTGAACCCGCCTCTTTTCAGGTCTAAGCGGTTTCAGTTGACCAAATCCAGCAAATCAAATCGGCTTGCTGAACCCACCGATGTTTCGTTTTCCGTTCGATCTTGTTTCCCAACTCATTGAATAACACCTATCGCGGAACGGGGCAAATGGAATTGCGTTACACAAATGGAATCTGGTGGGTTTGATTGGTTTGGAGGGTTATTTTCAGCCGATCGCGAGTCCGCGACTTACCAATGTGGGACAAGGATTCCAAGGAAGCCTTGTTTGTTCGCGAGCTGGGGCGCAAGACGCCACACACATTTGAGGTCTATCGTGAGTTTGTCGAGACCCGCCCCGCCGAGGTCATCGCGAACAAGCAACGATTGTCTGAGTCAGGAAATGTGGATAGACTTCATTGCCAAAGCGGTAGCGAGATCACCGCTACTGAATCGCACTTCGAAACGCCTTAATCCATGTTGTTTCGCCGAATTGCAATCGTTGTTCAAGGAACTGGTTGACGAGTGTCGAATCCGATCCTGGCAATTCGATGCTTGTCTTAACAGTATCGTAAGTACCCTTCATCAGGCGGAAAAACTGGACCGAGTTGCCGTCATGCCGCCAGACTTCAGGAACTTGCATTGCCGCGTATAGTCGCATTTTGTCGATCGCCGACGACGTTAGTTCCACCTCGATCACCAGATCCGGCGCTGGGTCCACGTCAAAATCGAGTTCTTCTTTCGCAAGGACTTGTTCAATACTCGTTACATAGTAGGACTCATCTGCTTCGTAGCCCTTCTGCAGATCGCGGCACTTGACCGTAGCGGAGGCAACGCTCAAGATTTCGATACTCCGGATCTCCGAGTAAGCTTCGATCATACGCCCCATCAGCCGACCAAGGTGTTCGTGCTTTCGTTTGGGGCTCATCATCTCCAAAACTCCTTGGTCGTATGTCATGCGAGGTACGCTTCCGACCCGCTCGTCAACCAGTGCAACGTAGGTTTCCCAACTCACGTTCTCAAGCACCATTCGCGTCTCAGACGCTTCGCTCAAAACTGAACTCATGATTTCCTAGGGATCGCCATGTTATAGGTTTCGCATTGAATTTCCTGCCGGTCAATACGTTCTGTCTACTGCGTTTTGCCAAGCAAATCGTACGCATTGATGTGAGGCAAACAAAAATCATTGTAACTGGAATGGGATGACAAGACCAATGTCGGCCGGTTGCCCTCAAGCGCCTGCCACCCCCAAAGACTCTCGGAGCGCGCCACACCCGTTGGTGAATGGGGAAGGAACTTCCGAATCTTGGAATTAGCAAGAAGCAAGCGGCGAAGGTCGAGGAATCGACCGTTCTTGAATGCTATCTATCTCCTTGACTTTTTCACGATCGGACACGAGGGCAATGCAATACTCTTGCGAAATTTGTTAAATTTACTTTCACAGGACTCATTCGCAACAACGCACGGAACGAAAGGATTTGAAATGGCGCGTAGCAAGCAGCAATCGGAAAGATGCCGTCAAAAGAAGTTAGCGAGACGCAAGCAGCGAATCGATAAGCAGAGTAATGCTCGCTTCATGTTTGCCTTGACGCCCAAAATCGAGAAGGCCCTCGGCGAAGCACTTGGTTTGATTGATGAGCGACAGTTGGATTTGGCCGTGGACCGGCTAATGAAACTCGACTTGGCAAGTCGAAACCACCCAACAGTCATTGAGACTCTTGTTGGCCTCCATTCCGATCTCCGTGATCCCTCGAGCGCTCTTTTCTATTCCAAGAAACTGCTTGCGTTGCAGCCCACGCGAAAAAGGGCGTTGTTTCTGTGCGGAGAAACGGCACTAATGGCAGGCATGATCAGTCAAGCATGCATGTATCTAAATCGATATCTAGCGACGTGGCCAGACGGCGAACATGCTGTCACTGTCAAGAATCATCTCGATGTTGCTAATGAAGATCGACTCCGGCGGATGTCGACCATCGACTTGCCACCGGACCAGGCCGATGCTGTCCTCCAACTGCACGAAGAATCCTTGATCGCTCTGGGACAACGTGACTTCAAAGCGTGCGTCGACCTTGGTGAATCGATCATTTCAAAAGCGCCCGGCTTTGTTGCAGCTTACAACAATATGGCGATTGTGCTTTGGCATTTGGGTGAAGTCGACCGCGCTCGACACGTATTGGAACAATCGCTAGCGTTACCCAATTGCAATTCATTTTCAAAAGCACTTCTGGCCAAGTATTTGTACATGGATGGCATCGTTGATAAGGCAAACAAATTGGCCGACGAACTGATTTCGGTTCGGCTCGACTACCAAGATGCAGCCTTGCCCATCTGCGAAGCGCTTGCGGTTCTTGGACGGGACGAGGATCTGCTGCGGTTTGTGGAGACCAATGGCCCGCTCGCAAATGCGACACCTGAATTCAATAAATCTGGCTGGCTACATTATCACGCCTACGCAAATTGCCGACTGGGAAATGTCTCCGAAGCAAAACGGCTTTGGACCGAAAGCGTGAAATTTGACGGCGGTCATCCCGAGGCGCACAACAACCTATTGCAATTAAGAGAAGGGGACTGTGACACGCCGTGGCCTGTGCCTTTGAGTTCTTGGCTACCAACCCGAATGATTGAGGAATTTGCAAAAAGTGAACCACAGAATTTGGTCGATCTGACGATTTGCGCATTCCTTCGGCCTCACTTGTTGTCCTGCTTATTGGACCGCGGTAACCCTCCTGCGAGACAGTTGGCAATTCATTTCGCGAAAATAACCAAGTCGCCAGAATCGTTGAAACATCTCAGAGACTTTGCAATCGGAAAACGGGGAAGCGATTCGGATCGCATGTCCGCATTGCAATTCCTTAATCAACAATCTGCAATCGATACTGTCCCAATCCCGTTCTACTCAAAAGGCGCGTGGACAATGGTCGAACTGTACTCGCCAAGAATCACCGATGAGCCAATCCGAGAAACGGGCGATCCGTTGATCGATTCATTGAGCGAATGTGTTCTTAAATTGCAGAGTCAAGTTCGATTCGATGAAAGCGAAGTAGTCTGCGAAGAGATCTTGAAGATTAAACCAAATGATCATGTCACCATTCACAATCAATGCATCGGTTGGATTCTTCGAGATGGAGCTAAAGGTATACGACGCGCTCTGCCCGTGCTCGAGAAACTGCTTGTCGAATTCCCCGATTACAATTTCGCAAAGCTAACGATAGCAGGTCTAATCTTTGATTCAGGTGGTTTGGAAAGAGCCAAGTCGCTGTGCCAAAAAGTTATGGCCTCGCCTGTATTGCATACCACAGAAGCACTGGCGCTGTTCCGGTTGCAGGTAAACATGGCTGCGACCCAAGGAAACTATGATGCCGCAGCAACCTCTTATGATGCGTTCGTCACAATTTTTTCGAGTAATCAAGATCAACTCGACAAATTCAACAACGAAATCGTTGATCGTTACGGTAGTAGAGTTGCGAGATTGATCACTAAGACTAGGTGATTTGAAACTGAGATATTCTGACACTTCTCGCTGAACTCCATTCGTCCCCACTATCGTGCTT
>JBEBHM010000718.1:0-4464 GCA_040080875.1 Pirellula sp. | reverse complement strand
GTCCTGGGTCGAGCGTGCCTCCAACCTCGGTTTGGATGGTAGACCCAATGCCTGCCGCAAATGCTGCGTCCACCGCCGGCGCATCCACGATGGGCAACAACAACCTTCCTCGATATTGAGCTTGCATCAACGCTCGCAAGACCGCATTGCTGTCTCCCGACGCACCAGAACTCGTCGCATCCGCCGCGTCGACGATCGCGATAGTACCCTGTGCAAGTGAATGAGCGAGCTGCGCTGCCATGTCGCTCAAACTGATCAATGGCACCCGCATTCGCTCGTGATTGGACCAGAAATCATGCGCCATGCGCACCGCTTCGCGTTCTGCCATCAACGGATCTCCGTCGGCAACGACAAAGCTGTAGGTTTGCAACTCCGGGACGTCTGTAAAGGGATTGCCGATAAACATACCTGCAGACAACCCTCTGGGTGCGAGTTCAACCGATTGAGCCATGCGGATGCTGCTCCCAAAGAGCCCTGTCGACGTAATAAGTTCATCGCCGCGAACCAACGCGGGAATCGCAACCTTGGCCGTGACCGGCCGCACCTCTCCAGCCATGATGCGCAGCAATAACTTGGCGGCGCGTTGCCCAGTCTCGAAGAAATCAACGTGCGGGTACGTGTGATAAGCGACGATGGCATCGCTGTGTGTCAGCATCTGGTCGGTCAAGATGCCGTGCAGATCGAGCGAAACGACGATGGGAACATCTTCTCCAAGTATTTTTCTGGCCTGGGCAAGCAACCAGCCTTCTGGATCGCACTCGGTTTCGCTTGCCATCGCACCGTGCATGCAGAAATAGACCCCATCCACGTCCGGCACGTCGCGGAGGCTGTCAAGGAAATCTTTCGCAATCGTTTCCCATGCGGCGCGGGCCAACGTTCCCCCTGACGTGATAAAGAACGCACTGTAGGTCGGAATGACTTGCACATTCGGATTCGCGTCAAATACATCCAGTGCACCCCCGACTTCATTGCGAACAGAGCGATGATACTCGATGATCTGGCTACCGCGTCGAATCGCGAAATCTTCGATTCCGCTTGGATGCGGGTTGAATGACGATACTTCTTGCTTGCACTCTGCAACAAGGATTCGCGGCACGTTAACTTGTCTCCTGGCAATCGCGACGAAAGAAAACAACGATGCCGAAAACCAGCACCGTTGCAGCTGCAATATACCCTATGGCAGTGAACGTCAGTAGCCGGTCGATGCCAAGCGAGGCTTTCCACAATCCGCCGAACAACGCTGCAAATCCGGATACCATAGCGCCACAAAAGTTAAGTATTCCCACGGCGCTCGCGCGATGTTTTGCTTCAATCACTTCAAAAGCTGCAGGAAAGATGTTGCCCATCAGCAACCCGCTGAACAAGCCGAACGCCATCGATGCGATGCGTGTTGCAAACAATGTTTCGCTGCTTCCGAGAAAGTGCAAGCAGGGAGCGCAAACCACCAAACTCGTGACCATGAGCCACATCCGCGACGCTTGCGTGATTTTGTACAACAGGTCCGCCAGCCATCCGCCCGCAATCAACCCGATCGCAGTGCTCGACTGGAGAAAAAGAGTCGCGTTGTAAGCCGCTTCCGATTGATTTAGAGAAAATTTGTCATGCAGAAACGATGGTAGCCATCCATACAAAAGCCAGAGCCCAAACACAAATACCGGAAAGATGATGCACAACACGATGTAAGAAGGAATGCGAATCAAATCGCCGATCGCCAACGATTCCCTCACATCCGAAGATCGCTTCGATGGCTCCTCAGGTATTTGTCTTAGAAAAAAGAAATAAGGGACCGAATAAAGCACACCGATGGCCCCAAGGATAAAAAAGGCTTCACGCCATCTTCCCTGATCGGCCATCCAGCCGCCGAACCAACTCCCCGCAACAGTACCGGCAATCTGTGCTGTCGTGAGAATTGAAATGGCGGTAGAGCGTCGACTGGGATGGGATAGGCTGGCGGTCAGGGCGATCGCAGTTGGCATGAACAGAGATTCCGAAATCCCCATCGCTCCGCGCAAACTTAATAGCATCGTTCCCGATTGGGACAATCCCGTTGCTACCGTCACGAGGCTCCACAACACGAGGCTGGCAACCACCATCCAACGCTTGGACCACCGATCTCCAAGCTGTCCTGCGATTGGACAGCCAATCGCGTACACCCAAAGAAAGATGGCACCCGTCAACCCGAGCTGCTCATCGCTCATCTTCAAGTCGGAACGGAGCGAAGGGAACATTGCAAAGACGGCCTGCCGATCGCAATAGTTCAAGAAGTAGGCAACCCACATGAACGCGACGAGCCAAAGTCCCAGTGCCATGCCTTTCGGATTGGGCTCTCCGAGTTCATCTCCCTTTTCTGGATTCATGCGTTCAAGACTTCGTCGATGGAAACTTGCTTTGCGATCACCGCGACGCAGTCTCCTTGTTGGGTCAAACACGGAACTCGCGTGGTTATCAGATAACCATCACTGTTCGCGATGATGTGCTCCGGTTCCCGGTCGGGCCGCTCTAAAAAATGGATCGAGCCGACCAAGTCACCTTGTTTTACCATGGTTCCAAGATCGATGGCCGTTTCGAACACCCCCGATTCAGGAGCCAGCAAATAATCTTTTCGATCGAGGGCTTGCACTAGGATGGTCGGAGGCTTGCCCAAGCTAGCGCGGGACTCGAAACGCCCATCGAGCAAGCCGACATTGACCAGTACATTCCGCAGTCCACTTTGAGCTATTCGATGAACGGACGCCGAAACGCCTTCGCCCCCTCCCAATTCGGTAGTGACCACTAATTTTCCCTGCTTTTCAGCTTCTACGGGCAACAACCCCGAACCCGCGATATCTGCGTAAAGAAAGGAAAAATCGGTATTCCAGGCCAGCATCGCATCGAGCATCTGCCGGCGCTGGGCTCGGTCTGGAACCAAATGCATGTGCGAGCAAGGAACGAATTCCATGCTGCGTCCACCCGAGTGGATATCGATGACAACATCGCTCATCGGAAAAAGAACGGTGGTCAAGTAATGGGCAATTTGACTGGTGACGCTCCCCTCTGGACTCCCCGGAAATGCTCGATTCATATTGGAGCCATCGAGGGGCGACAATCGCGTGGCTGCACGGCAAGCAGGAAAGTTGAGCGAAGGAATCAGGATCATCCGCCCTCGAACTTGTTCGGGCAACAGTTCACGCGCCAGCTTCATGACTGCGATTTGCCCTTGATACTCATCGCCGTGATTCCCTCCGAGTACCAAAACCGTTGGACCATGCCCACTCGCTACTACTGTGATGGGGATCATGACGTTGGCCCAACCGCCAAGATTATGCGAGTAGGGAACTTGCAGAAAACCCTGCTGCTTCCCCGTCGCGGTCAAGTCAATGGATGAATGGAGCATCTTGGATTTTAGATTTTAGATTTTAGATTGGAGATTGGAGATTGGAGATCTGCAAGCTGCGTGGCAACCATTGGTTCGTCGACTCTGGACGTGCGACAGTTTCGGCAAGGAGTTACTGGTCCGGATTTTCGATGAGCGACTTCAGTCTTTCACCTAGGGGTTTCGGAAATTTTGCGATCCAGTTTTCATCAACAAGGCCGACCTGAATCATGTCCAAGAGATGCACACGGTCTTTGAGTCGAAATGAATTCAGTTTCATCCGCACCAAGCGTTCCAATGGCAACGTGCGGATACCATCGCCATACTCACTGGGCTCGACGTCAGGGTTTGATTCGAAGTCATCTTGTTTTACCATGCGATTTGCAAGCACGACATGAATTGCATTGCGCACCGAATCGCTTGCTCCCTCTAGAAACATTTCTAAGCCTGCAGCTTTGCGATAATGAAAGCCATTCTCAGCCATCACTCGTTTCACGACCTCTAGGTCTTCGGGCCGAATCAGAACGTCCACATCATTCGTCGCTCGCACAGCCCCCGGATCGACCTGTGCCACCCAAATACGAACTGCATTTCCACCAACAATCGCAAAGGGAATCTTGGCAGTTTCAAGTATCGAGATTGTCTTTCGTAATCGCAGTTCAACTCGATCCATGGATTCGCCGATCTTTTTCCAGAGTTGCTCTCCGACTACCGACAGTGCAAATGTCATTCGAATTCCTTACGTTAAGCTTGCGACCAAGTATAACACAAAACTACGTATCAAACACATTCCCACCCACTCTCACGTTGCGTGCCGCTCAAAGTGCGCCATCGATCCTGCGACGGCACCTTGATATACTTGGATCGCGATCTGCTCGCTTCCGACACCAACAAAAGAATCCCTCCCTCACAAAGCTCCTTATGATTTCTAATGCCTTCCTGGGCACCTTTTCCAGCTGCTTGTTCGGTTTGCTTATATTTGGCGAAGTTGGTTCCGCTCAAGACAAAACCAACGTGGATGTCGTCGTGTTCGGAGCAACGCCTGCCGGAGTTGCGGCTGCACTCGGAGCTGCCAGCGATGGATGCAATGTATTGCTTGTCGAGCCAACCCA
>JBEBHM010000092.1:0-16706 GCA_040080875.1 Pirellula sp. | reverse complement strand
TGTCACCGGATCTACTGAGCTTGGCAACGCCATCCGACAAAAGAATGAAACGACAGAAGAATAAGAAGGGTGCGTCCTTGTCGCGAATGCTGGAAAGTGTTACTGCTTCTTGAGGGTTTGCCATCCCCATCGATGTAGATTGCGAGAATCCGAGTAGCGAGCCGCAGACCCGCTGGCTCCCAGCACGATCACCACGATCGATTGACCATCGCGCTCACTGCAGGAAACAAGGCATGCACCGGCTGCGTCCGTCGTGCCTGTCTTCATCCCAAAGTACCCTTCGGTTGCGAGCAACAGATTGGTGTTTTTCCAAACGACGTTGCGTGAATAGCCTGCAGCTCCATGCAGCGTATAGCCATGCTGACGAGTCTTGACGACATCGCGAAGCAGTTTTGAATCCAATGCTGTGCGAGTCAACGTCAATAGATCGGAGCAGGAGCTTTGGTGGTTTTTCACGGTCAGACCATGCGGGTTTAGGTATTGGGTATTGTCCATGCCCAAACGTTTCGCTTCACGATTCATCGATGCAACAAATTGTTCAAGCGGATCTTGGATTGCCGAATTGGAGTCGCTGAGACGTGCTCCAAAATGTTCTGCAAGCGCGACCGACATGTCGTTGCCCGAGGGCAGCATTAAACCGTAGAGTGCTTCGCGAATCGGCAACCTCTCCCCCACGCGAACAGTCGCAGAGGAGCCGACGGTATCATCCGCGCGCTTACTAAAGGTCAGCAATTCGTCCAAAACGCTTGGATTTCGATCGCATTCGCGGCAAACGATCCAAGCGGTCATGATTTTGGTGGTACTGGCAATATCCAATTTTTCGTTGATCTTATCGCCACCGATGACCTTGCCCGTGTTTGCGTCGGCAACCAGCCATGCGCACGAAACAAAGGGGAAACCGTCGAGCGGGTCCAAAGGGGCCAGTGGTAATTTTTCGGAATTCACCAATTCGGGTGCAGGCGATTGCTCCTCTTGCAATTGAAGTGGCCCAAGTTTTTTCCAAGTTTTTTCGTCGGCACTTCCGGTAACTTCAAGCCCATTTTCGGATTGGAATTTTCGCAATGCGGTTGCGGTCATCGAGCCAAAATCTCCGTCAACAGTGAGTGCGACATCCATCTTGACTTTGTTATTCAGAGCTCGCTGCAACGCTTCAACCATCTCACCTGAAGCGCCGACGGTAAGGAGCGAGTCGCTCTTGGGTAGATTGCTTATCGAACGGCTAAACTGTTTGTGAACAATTTCTCCAATCTTACCGCACAAGATTTCAGCCGCATTTTCATTGCCCCAGGTTGCATCTCGGTTCTTAGTGGTGAGAACCACGATCGCAACCGGTCCGTCCGGCATTTCGAATATGCCAGCATCGGTCCGCGTGTTTGCAACCGCGCCGGTTTTGTTGAAGGTCTTGACTGTTTTCGGCAGGTGGCGGCGCAGCTTGGTTGCATCGTCGCAGGCTGCCAGGTGCTTGAGCATTTGCTCGGAGGCCGAGGGTGATACTAGTTTGCGAGCTTGAAGTAACTCTAGTAACTTGATCATTTCATTGGCTGTGGTGCTGCCGAGTCCATACTTTTCGCTTCGCTCCGGGGCAACGGATGTGTCCCTTCGAAATACTTTGGAATTCGCGCGAGTTTCCTTGAGCCCTAATTCATCCATGGTGGCGGCGACCGATTGCAGGCCAACCTGTTCGATGACCAAGTTCGTAGCCGTGTTGTCCGAGAACGCGATCATCAATTGCGCGATGCCTTGCAATGGGATTTGGCTGCCAGCCGGAAAATGACTTGTCAGGATTCCAGAACCGGGAACTTTGTCTTCTTCTCGCAATGTAATCATCTTGTCCAGCGAAACCTTGTTCGCTTCGCTCTGCTTGTATAGCTCGACCAAGATTGGGAATTTGATGAGGCTCGCAGTCGCTTGAACTTCGCTGCCGCGATGCTCAAACGAGAGTCCATTGCCGAGATGCTTGATCGAGACAGCGACATCTCCAGCGTGGGCGTCGATGAGCGAACGGATCTCGTCCATCCAATCTGCTCGAATTGGACAACACGAAACGACTACGAAGGCTGCAGTCAAAAACCACTGTGAAGCTATAGAACCAAATGCCATAGAATTTCCGACCTCTTGAAAAAATAATAATCGCCGTCCACGAGTCTGCTTCCTATCTTAACACCCGGTTCGCGGGCGAGGGCGCGAACACGATTCGGAGTATCGTACGACAGTGTCAACACTCCAAGTCGTGACGCACGGCTTCCGTTACATCACCTGAGTTTTCCCACTAATTCAACGCCATTCTGATTTAGGCATGAGTTTCTTTTTCCGTGGAATGCACGCGTGAATCACTTCGACAGAATGCCAGGCTTGACTACGGCCATGGATGCGATGATTATACTCGACTGCATCAGCTACCATCCCGACAATTTTGCGAACTGAATCATCTACACCACTTCCAATTCATTTCTTCGAAAGGATTTTATCGATGTCTTTAACTCGCCAATCAACACGCCGTGGTTTTTTGCAAGGAGTTGGCGTTGCCGGCAGCGCTGCTATTCTGAACCCATCGCTGAATCGAGCGCATGGCTACTTGTCAGCAAACGAGCGTCCCGTCTTTGCAACCATTGGTCTACGAAACCAGGGATGGGCAATTACCAGCAAATCATTTAAGTTTGCTGATTTCGCGGCGCTCGCGGATGTCGACGCCAAAGTCTTAGGGGAGAACATCGAAAAAACGGAAAAGAAGCAGACCAAGAAGCCGGATGCCTACAAAGACTATCGACGGATCCTTGATCGAAAGGACATCGATGCCGTTATGATCGCCACCCCCGACCATTGGCATACGAAAATTGCGATCGAAGCCATGTACGCTGGCAAAGATGTCTACTGTGAAAAGCCGCTGACGCTGACGATTGCCGAAGGCAAATTGATCGAAAAGGTGGTCAAACAGACCGGCCGCGTTTTTCAGGTTGGTACGATGCAAAGAACGGAATCGGACCAACGGTTCCTTCAAGCCATTGCGTTGGTAAAGCATGGACGCATTGGAACGGTTAAGAGAGTGACGTGCGGAATTGGTGGCATGGACAAATCGCCGGTGATCCCTGTTGCTCCCGTTCCCAAGGAACTTGACTGGGAACTATGGCTCGGGCCAGCACCGAAAGTAGATTATCGAGCGCTTCCTGAAATGCGAACAGGATATGGTGGAGGCGTGCCGCTTCACAGCAATTGCCATTACGCTTTTCGAAACTGGCATGAGTATTCCGGCGGGAAGCTAACCGACTGGGGTGCCCACCATGTCGACATCGCTTGCTGGGCGCTCGGTGCGAGCGACAAGGGACCAAGCAAAGTGACACCGCTCGAGTTCAGTTTGCCGGTCGAATACAAAGATGGGCATCCGTTGGTTCAAGACCAGTACAACGCTGCCACCCGATTCAAAATCAAAGTGGACATGCCAAACGGCGTCGAAATGTTTATCGAGAGCGAAGGAGAAAACGGCATTCTCTTCGAGGGGACGGAAGGTCGCTTCTTTGTGAACCGAGGCAAGATTACGGGCAAGCCGGTCGAACAATTGAAGGAAAAGCCGCTCCCCGATGGGGCCATCGAAGAAGTTTACGGAGGACAGGTCAGCGAGAACCACACCGCGAATTTCATCGAGGCTATGAAATCTCGCAAGCAACCGATTTCGGACGTTTGGTCCCACAACCGAATGCTTGAGATCTGCCACTTATCCAACATCGCGATGCGTTTGAACCGCGAAGTTCGGTGGGATGCAATCAAGCGAGAGATCATTGGCGACGCTCAGGCCAACGCATTCCTCTCCCGGGAAAATCGTAAGGGATACGAAATCAAAACTTAGACGCCCCTATGAAAACAGAAAGTTCCGAACTTACGCCGCTATACGCTCGTTATTTGGTTCACATGATGCGACCGTTCCCGAATTTCGACGTTTCGTTTATCAAGCCGGTGCGAGCGGAAGCGATTCGGCGTCTTTCACTGCAACCTGGTGATCATGTTCTTGACGTTGGCTGTGGGCTCACCGTATCCAAGCTCTCCTTTGACTCGACGCCACTTCCTGAATCAGATCCGTGGCGGCTGGTGGCCCGACGGCTCGAAAGCATTAAAGTTCAGGAGTACTTCTTTGCCACGATGTTTCTGGCGTGGGGCGTGTTAGCAAAACGGTAACTAAGATCGCAAACTAAGTTATCGATTTTTCGTCTTTGCAACGAGCTCATCGATCGTTGACAAGATCATGGACTCGACTCCCGTTCGCCATGGACCTGGGAGATTGGAATACCGCATCGCTCCACCACCCTCGTATCCACCTTCGGAGAGGATGCGTTCGGAAGGAATGTAAGCCATCACGTCGTTGCTATAGCCAGCCACCCATACTGGATTTCGTCCAAACGCTTGTTTCAGTTTGATCGAATAGTCCACCACCACTTCGCCGCCCAAGGAGAACATAGTCAGTTGATCACCGAATTGGATCACTTGAACGGGGTAAGGATAACTGGCTCGCACGGTCCCCTTTTGTTCTAGTTCGTGCAGCAGTGCCGTGGCCCTTCGTTGCTCGAACAGATCTTTTGATTGGCTGGCTGCAACGGTCTCTTCTTTTGAAATCGGTGCAAATGGCAGATCGATTTCTTGATATGCAAATTTAAGTTCTCCTTGGAATGCGCGAGCTTCTGGGAGAAGTGCTGCCTCGACCGCCGTCGCGAGGGATGCTCCATGCGCTTGTGCATTTTCGATCTTGCCGCGTGGGTATGGGTTTTGATCCCCGCCGCACCCCAATACAAACAGCGCGGTCGACCCGGGGTGAGCCGATTCGATCGCTTGTTGGGCGAAACCAGCATAGTCGGCGTTGATCTGATTCAGAGCGGTCGACGTGTTATGGCACGCATAGCCAAACATCACGGCTCGGAGTTTCCCATCCATCGAATCAACTCGCAAGACTGGAACATCGTGATCGACTGGTCCGTCGGGATAAGGGCTATTCTGGAAGCCGTTCTTGGTGGGCAATCTGCGGTTCATCGCAAACCCACATCGCGCATGGCTATATCCAATCTTTGCCGGGGCCATGGAATCCAATGCCAATCCAATCCCTCGGAGGATGTCTGCATGCAATTGAGCGAAGTAGGCTTCGACGCGCTGACGCTGCTCGGTTTCGAGCGGGTACATCACCGACATTTCTAAATCGTCGCGGACCACAGGGCCACAATGCGTGTGGGAACAGTTCATGACTAAGCCGGCAGGATCAAGCTGGTACTTGCTGGCGATTCCTGCAGCAACGAGTTCCCGGAGCTTGCGAGGGATACCGATCAAGTCGCTGGTGACGAGTGCACATCGCTTGCCATGGCTATCTTCGATGACGAGCACTTTGGCGTACAAGGGTGCAAGTACGCCTTCGCTGGGTCCCTTGCGACTTGCGTAGCCGGCCATCCAAATGGACGACTTTGGCGTAATATCCACGGAAGCAACACCCGCTTTCCATGGTTCTGCTGAAATCGCTTGCCCTGCCACGACAACGCCAATGAGTATCGCAAAGAAAAACCATCGCTTTAGGGAAATAGTTTCGAAAGAAAATATAGTTAGACCGTCTAGCGACTGAGTGGTTGTGTCTGTCATAATATGGCGCTGCCGTACAATTTCGTATGAACTGGAAAAAGTCTCTGACTGGAAAGCTGAAACCATGGGTAGGATTGAAATTGGTTTTCAATACCCATGGTTTCTCATCTTACTGCTGTTGATCCCCTTTGTTTGGTGGCTTGGGATGAAATCGCTGGCGGGACTTGGGCCGGTGCGCCAAATCCTGGCGCTTGCACTTCGAACGGCCGTCATGTTGTTGGTCATTTTCGCCATCGCGGGCGTTCAATGGATTTGGTCCAGTGAAAAACTGACCGTCATCTATTTGCTGGACCAAAGCGACTCCATCCCGATCGCCAAACGGCAATTGATGTTCGAGTATGCGATTGAGAGTGTCAAGTCGCATCGTCGCTCGGAACGACAGGATCGCGCGGGAGTCATCGTTTTTGGCCGAGAGGCATCCATTGAAATCCCCCCTTTTGATGAAAACCTGCCAAACATAACACGCGCTGAATCCAACTTTGGCAAGTCGGACGCCACCAATTTGGAGAGTGCGCTGAAGTTAGCTCAGGCAAGTTTTCTAGAGGACTCTGCGCGTCGCATCGTTATTTTGACCGACGGAAATCAAACCTTGGGATCGGCGGAAACAACTGCCCAGCGATTGATCGAAACTGGTATCGGCATCGATGTGGTCCCAGTCAGACTAGACACTAACACCGAAGTGTTGGTCGAGAAAATCGATGTGCCAGGTTACGTTCGACAAGGCCAGACGGTCGACGCCCGCGTCGTGATCAACCGATACAGCGAAGCCGGGAAGCCAGAGGACGTCCAGGGTAGATTGCGCGTGGTACGTCGAATTGGGAACCAAGCCGAGGTGTTGGCGGATGGTCCCTATACGCTGGATCGCGATATCAACGTCATTCCTATCCCACACAAAGTCGAAGAGACAGCTGGCTATACGTACGAAGCCGAGTTCCTAGTTGACAATGCCGCAAACGATACGATCTCGCAAAACAACCGCGCCACAGCGTTTACTTATGCGCGTGGCAAAGGTCGAGTGATGCTGATCGAGGATTTCGCCAATGTTGGTAACTACGAAACGTTGATCGATGCCTTGCGTCGCAATGACATCGAAGTCGATGTTCGGGACACAGGCAATCTGTATTCCAGCTTAGTCGAATTGCAAAGCTACGATTCGGTGATTCTTGCGGGAGCACCGCGGACCAGCGGTGATGACACCACCAAGATCGTTTCGTTTACCAATGACCAAGTCGACATGCTGGTGCAGAGTGCACAACAGTTCGGAATGGGGATACTCATGTTGGGTGGCCCAGAAGCGTTTGGGGCTGGCGGTTGGAGCAACTCCAAGTTGGAGGAAGCCATGCCGGTCAATTTTGCGATCAAGAATAGCAAAGTCGAGTCGGTCGGCGCACTCGCCATGGTGATGCATGCTTCCGAAATTCCCGAAGGCAACTACTGGCAAAAGATGATTGGCAAAGCGGCCCTCGATGCGCTCGGGCCGCAAGACTACTGTGGTGTTGTGCAGTACGACATGTCGGGTGACAAATGGCTTTGGGGTGGTTCTCAAGGACTCCTCAAGGTTGGCGGAAACAAGGAGATGATGCGATCACGCATGTCGCAAATGACTCCTGGCGATATGCCTGACTTTGACTCCTCGCTCGGGATGGCCATCCGCGCACTAAAAAACAATCAGGCATCTCTCAAGCACATGATCGTTATCAGCGACGGTGATCCAACACCAGCGAGTGCAGGGGTTCTAACCCAATACGTCAACGCCAAGATCAAAATCACGACAGTCGCGGTCGGAGCGCACGGACCAGCAGGGCACAACGAATTAAAGCGAATCGCTTTAAGAACCGGCGGAAATTATCACAAAGTCGCCAACGCATCTACGCTGCCTAGTATCTTTATGCGCGAAGCTCGCCGGGTTGCGCGTCCTCTCGTGTTTGAACCGGAGGGAGGCGTCACTCCGATCGTCAATCAGCCACACGAAGTCTTGTCAGGGATCACTGGCGAATTGCCAAAGCTACGGGGTTTTGTG
This sequence comes from Pirellula sp., assembly GCA_040080875.1. Taxonomy (GTDB): domain Bacteria; phylum Planctomycetota; class Planctomycetia; order Pirellulales; family Pirellulaceae; genus JBKCUI01. The sequence continues at coordinate 9,079 of JBEBHM010000092.1, read as the reverse complement.
CTGACCGAACGCAAGGAAAGTCCGTTGGTCGAGGTTCCTCTCATTTCCTCCAAGCCGGACGCCAAAGAAACAGCTTCGCTTTTAGCTACCTGGACTTATGGGTTGGGACGAACGGCCGTGTTTACATCGGACGCGGGCAAACGGTGGGCATCGGATTGGGTGGACTCTCCCTACTACGATCAATTCTTTTCACAGTTGGTGCGTTGGACGATGCGTCCATCCAACGACGACTCCAAATACAATATTGCAACCAACGTCAAAGATGGCCGTGTGCAGATTGTCGTGACCGCGCTCGATGCGGACGACAAGTTCGTAAACTACCTAAGCATGAACTCCATCGCAGTTGGACCGGATCTCAAACCAATCAACGTCGAAATGCGCCAGCAGGCCCCCGGTCGGTATGTTGGAGAGATGATACCGGACCAGGCCGGCAGCTACATGCTCAGCATCGTGCCGGGCGGCGGCAAGGCTCCCATCACTACCGGTGTCACCGTTCCATTTTCGGATGAGTACCGTGTTCGCCAGGCCAATATGAAATTGCTGCAGTCGCTTGCGGCGAGAAAACCTGTTGGTGGTCAGTCGGGTAACATCTCCCAATCGCTCGAGATCGAGTCCATTGGAGATTTGCTGAGGTTGGATACATATCGATCCGGATTGCCACCTGCCAAAAGCCTTCAGGATGTTTGGCCAATTGCGGTGCTGATCGGTGCCTCGCTGTTCTTCGCCGATGTATTCGTCAGGCGTGTGGCGGTCGATTTCGGCTTGCCGATCCGAATGGTTGCTGAGTGGCTACGCTTGCGCAGGAGCAATGCCACGGCTGTCGATGCAGAACGAAAGAGTCGAATGGATCGATTGCGTAATCAGAAAAGTACGGTCACAAGCGATCTCGACAGGCAACGCGCAAGCACTCAGTTTGAACCCGATCAAGCCAACGCTGGGAGTGCAACGGCGGCGGCAGATGCGTTTGGCGCGAGTCATTCCAAACAAAGTAGCGATCGAAACGCTGTTGCCAATCAGCCGAGCATGAGCGTGGAAGCAGAACAGCAGAGTTATACGTCGCGTTTGTTAGATGCAAAACGCAAAGCCAAAAAGAACCAATAGCCCTAAAATAGGATCACTTCATGAGTAATGACGCCGAGTCGATGCAACAACAGGCAGAAACGTTTCGAAACCGGTACGCTGCCGTTCGGGAACAAATAGGTCGGGTGATTGTCGGCCATGACGAAATCGTCAACGGCGTCCTGACCGCAATGTTTGTCGGGGGGCATTGTTTGCTCGAAGGAGTGCCCGGTTTGGGAAAGACGATGTTGATTCGAACACTTTCAGAAACACTTTCGCTGGATTTCAATCGCATCCAATTTACGCCCGATCTGATGCCGTCGGATATTCTGGGAACGAACATGATCGTCGAGAATGATGGGCGTCGAGAGTTCCAATTTCAAAAAGGGCCTATCTTCACACAGATATGTTTGGCTGACGAAATCAACCGCGCCACACCCAAGACTCAGTCAGCCCTGTTGGAGACGATGCAGGAGGGTACGGTCACGGTATCCGGAATTCGGAACGAACTAAAGAAACCGTTCTTTGTACTTGCAACTCAGAATCCGATCGAACAGGAAGGGACCTATCCGCTGCCGGAAGCCCAACTGGACCGGTTCCTTTTCAAGCTTGTGGTCGGCTACTCGACTCGCGAAGAGTTGAATACCATTATTGATCGCACCACCAAAGGCACGGTCATTGTGCCAGAAAAAGTAATGGATGGAGAAGAGATCAGGCATTGGCAAAAATTGGTTCGGCAAGTCGTTTTGGCCCGGCACGTTCAGGATTACGTTGCCCGACTGATACTTGCCACTCACCCCGGCGGCAGCTTGGCCACAGACGTTACCAACCAATACATCCGTTGGGGTGCAAGCCCCCGCGGTGCTCAAACCATTGCCCTGGCAGCCAAAGTAAGGGCTTTGTTGGATGGTCGGTACAATGTAAGTTTTGAAGATGTTCGCCGAGTCTATCTACCAGCCATGCGGCATCGCGTGCTCCTGAATTTCGAAGCGCAGGCCGAGGGAATCGAGTGCGATCGAGTCTTGCTCGATATCCTTGAGAAAGTGACTGAACGCGCTGACGACTTGGCCGCCGCATAAACAAAAAGGTGTCCGGTACCGTTTCAGCAAGAATCAATGAATTTTTCTTTTTGTATTTCCTTATTCCCCTTGTTTGTGTTGTTTCACTATCGAGCTCAAACCGAGCTTATCACCTCCTCATACCCCGGCCCCTTCACCTCCAGAAGCTAGATGAAAAGGGGGAAAAGGAATTAGACCCATCCCTTTGGACTTCAACTGCTATATGACACGCAATAGGTTTTCCTTGATTTGCTACCCGTGCTGTATTCTGCTGCTTTCACTGGGGAGCACGAACCGTGCGCGCAGCGACTGGCCCGAGTTTCGCGGTCCTCTCCAGAACGGGCATAGTACAGCGCTCGGATTGCCGACCCGGTGGAGCGATACCGAGAACGTGGTTTGGTTTGCCAAGACAACTGGATTGGGTTGGTCCTCGCCAGTTGTTGCCGGAGATCGAGTCTACTTCACCACCGCGATCAGCGCCGAAGCAGGTGAGTCCGGAAGTCCCGTAGCGACTGGACGCCAAAGACTACAGTTGGTTTGTCTGAATGCTCGCGATGGGAAAGAGATTTTTTGCGCTACCATCTTTGAACAACCAGAAGATGCACCCAAGATCCACAACAAAAACTCGCACGCCAGTCCCACACCGATCGTTCACGGGAATCGAGTTTACGTCCACTTCGGGCATCAAGGGACAGCCTGTACCGATCTGAACGGCAAGGTTTTGTGGGAAAATCGAGAGCATGCGTATCCGCCAACGCATGGAAATGGAGGTTCACCTATTCTTGTCGATGGCAAACTCATTTTGACGTGCGATGGTGGTGACCAACCCTATACGCTTTGCCTCGATGCAGAATCCGGACGCGAGCTTTGGCGAACCAAGAGAGACGCTTCTGCCGATAAACCGTTTTCGTTTTGTACGCCACAACTGATCGAGGTTAATGGAAAGAAGCAAATCGTCTCGCCCGGCACGAACGTCGTTCAATCGTTATCACCCGACGATGGTCGAGTGCTTTGGTATGTTCAGTACGATGGATACTCAGTGGTACCTCGTCCGGTTTATTACCGTGGGTTGGTGTTGGTGTGCACTGGCTTTGGCAAGACCAAGCTCTTGGCCATCGATCCAACGGGCACGGGAGATGTAACCGACACGCACCTCAAGTGGACTTTTGGAACGAGCGTGCCTCAGACGCCGTCGGTCGTTTGTTTTGGCGACCAAGTCGTTATGACTAGCGATGGGGGGATCGCAACCAGTGTGGATATCGCCAACGGCGCCGAGAAATGGCGAAAGAGATTGGGAGGCAACTATTCGGCCTCACCGCTGTTATCGGGGGATACACTTTTTTTTCAAAGCGAACAAGGAGAAGCGTTGGTATTTAAAACGGGTGATGATCTGCAAGAAATCTCCCGCAATCAATTGCCCGGTCGAGTCTTTGCATCCTATGCTATCGTGGATCAAGACTTGATTGTGCGAGCCGAAAATGGTGTCTATCGCATTGGAATGCGATGAGTGTCGAAAACTGGGTCGGTTTTCGACCGAGCCGTTGGTTCATGTCGTGGGCCATTGGATTGATGGTCTTTCTCTGCTTGGCGATTTTGATGGCGGCCCTGATGCTGCTCCGTCAAGGATTTGTCTTGCGAGAGGGGATTGTTTCGGGAAGTTCGATGGAGCCGCATCTGCGAGGTCCCAGAGTGAGATGGCAATGCAGCGAATGCTCGCTTCCATTCGACTTTGCTTTGGACACGTGCAGACCTGGACGCGCAGTGCGTTGCCCAAGATGCGGAATTCTATCCGACCAGCCACTCGAGGCGGATTCGCTGGATGTTCAGCCTGGCGAGAAAGTTCAAAATGCGCCGCTCCGACTTATGCGTTCTCGACGAGCCAATGAGATCTCGATGGGAGCTGCACATCCTTTGGGGATCGCGCGCGGAGATTTGGTTGTGGTTCGCGAGTCTTCCAACGCAGTTCGAGAGATCAAACGCATTGTTGGTTTTCCCGGTGAGCAAGTTGCGATTGAGGAAGGGGATCTGTGGATTGATGGAAACCGTTTCGCAAAAACACTGACGCAGTGCTTGCGTCAGGCCATCCTAATTAGTGCTTGGCAACGTGACACTCCGGACCCTGCGATCAATTTGGGTGCCTGGAAGCGGAACGGAGGACTTTTGCAGGGAGGCACTGTCCGGGACGAGTCACTCCAATTTTGTTTGAATTCTGGCGGACAGATCGACAACCAACTTGTGCGCAACGCGCATGATACGCACCGAGTGATCAACGCGAGCGACATTGGATTGGCGATTCAGTTCGAGCAGATTCCAGAATCCGGCAAGCTGTCGTTTAGTCTTAATACGTTGCATTCTCAGGAAACGATTGGCTTCGAATTCAATCGAGAACAGTTCTTCGTCGTCTCGGAGCGCGCGTCGACGAAGATAGAACGTTCAGGAGTATTGTCTGGGGGTGACAAGCAAACGAACGAGAATACTTGGTTGGTTGTTGCAATCGTCGACGGTGCACTTTTGGTGGGCACACCTTATGGTGAATTTGTCCGAGAATCCTTGCCGCCATCGATTCAGGGTCTCACCCCCGACGGATTGCAATCTGCCTCGATATCGTCTACTTCAAGTTCGGACCAGCAAGCGAGCGAGCGATTGGGGCCAATTGAAATCCGCGTGGACAACGGCGAGTTTCGTTTCGAGAGCATCTTGGTGTTTCGAGACATAGTTTATCGAGGAAATCAAGATTCAGCATCGCAGATTTGGGAATCCGCCAATGGAATCGTGGTACTTGGAGACAATGTGTCCACGTCCAGCGATTCGCGGGATCGATGGCCCGTGCGACCTAAAATCACATCGGTCCGCGGTGTGATCGTCGAATCGGGCAACGCAATTGAGGATTTATTAAAGCAGCGTTAGTCAAACACGTGCCTCGCCGTTTACAACTTACTTGCGTATCTTCAAGGCTAAGACCTGGGGGTAGCGGAGGTTGTTAATCCTCCCAGATCGCAGGTAGCGGAGGTTGTTAAACCTCCCAGATCGCAGGTAGTTGAGGTTGTTAAACCTCCAGATCGCCGAGATCTTTACAAGATCCACTACCCTCAACCCCTGAAATAAAGATTGAAGACGCACTAGAATAGTGTTCTGGCGGTCACCTGCTACGCCGCTTGTTCGTTCCAACTCCTATCCAAAAAAGAATCCATTGCTTCATGTTGAGAGACCTATACAACCGCGGTCAGTTCTTGTGTGTTATTTCGTTCATTGCCTGCACGGAGTTGGTCGCGCAAGAACGGATTCGAGTTGTCGATGTGACGGAGGGAAAGCCACCGTCGGACGCCATCGTATTGTTTGACGGCAAGTCGACGGATGCATTTTTAGGTGTGGACGGTAATCCGTGTAGTTGGAGCGTAAGCGATGGTGTGCTGACAGTCGGAAAGGGCTTTATCGTATCCAAGTTGCATTTTCGCGATGCTCAGATTCATGCTGAGTTCTCCGTCCCTACGAAATCGGCAGGCAATAGCGGCTTGTACATTCACGGTCACTACGAAATGCAGATTTCAAATACTGCGGGGTCGACGGAGCCCAGCAAAGAGGTCATTGGATCGTTATATCGATTTGAGTTGCCGCTGGTCAATGCGGGGCGTCCAGCAGAACAATGGCAGACGTATGACGTAATCTACCGCGCTCCTCGCTACAAGGACGGCAAGATCAGCGAGCCGGGTACGATCACTTCGATCCTGAATGGGGTACTGGTACAGAACCATGTATCGTTTTCTGAGCCAAGATCTCCATATACACCCTATGTGTACCAAGCCACTCCCTATACACGTGGAATACTCGGAAAACTGAAAGAGACCGATGCAGGTCCGCTGTATCTCCAAGACCACCAGAGCCCTGTTCGATATCGAAGCGTCTGGATTCGCCCGTTGGACGACCGGTCGTACGTTTACAATCCCACCCATTGATTTTACGGTCGTTGGACGACCGCCCACCTCCTGTCATGAAACGAAAAACCGTCACAAGCCTAGCGATCATCGCGTCCTGTTTCCCGGCTGCATGCACTGGGTATGGCCAATCCGGCGGCGGTGCAATTGGCTCATTGGGAATACGATCGAGCGAGTCGCATGTTCACGTCGCTGATGTTTTTAGGAATCGAACGAACCGGTTGCTTCGGGGCAGGCTTTTGTTATGTGGTGGTGGTCTCATTCCTCCAACCGTCCTCGGGACGTTTTTTCGCAGCGGAGGGGGCGATCAAGGAAATTTGGTGATCATCCCAACGGCGTCACCCCGTTCGGACCTGGGTGATTTTTCTCGTCACCTTGCTTTATGGAACCAATACACTTGGAAGAGCGTATCGGTGGTCCATGTTGCTCATCGCGATGCGGCTTCGGATGCTACCGTTCTGGATCCGATTCGAAACGCTTCGGCGGTTTGGTTGGCTGGGGGAGATCAGCGCCGTTTGGTCGAACGATTTCAGAATACGCTTGCATTGTCGGAGTTGTTGAATCTATTGGATCGAGGCGGGATTGTGGGTGGAACGAGCGCGGGGGCAGCGATCGCATCCAAGGTCATGATCGCGGGTGGAATCACAAGACCTACGCTGCAGGAAGGTTGGGGGATTCTTCCTGATTTGATCATCGATCAACATTTTTCTCAGCGCGGCAGATTCGAACGCCTTGCAAGAGCGGTACAACAGAATCGCGATCAAGTGGGATTGGGAATCGATGAGTCGACCGGCATTCTTTTCGAGCCACAGGGCGTCCAAGTCCTTGGTGCTGGGGCTGTCTATGCGTACTTGCCCGATGGGCACCAAACAACGAAAGCGCAGAGCATTTCGGTTGAGCCAAACGCGGGTTCGGGTGGGGTTCCTCGCTTAAAGTTGACGAGATTTGCTTCCGGAAGTCGCGTTGAGTCGAATTCGAAATAGAAACAGTGCGATTGGTTGGGCGGCGTGATGCGTGAAGTGTCCACGACTCGCGAGCGTTTCGTGTTGTTCTTTACTCGAACAGGCTTCTGAAGATCAAGAATAGCGTCCCAGACAAAGTCAAGCAAACGGGAAAGGTCAGGATCCATGCCAGGAGAATCTTGCTGATAGAATTCGTGTCGAGATTGTCTTTGCCGCCCGAAGCAAACATGGCGCCTGCGATGCCGGACGATAGGACGTGCGTGGTGCTCACTGGCAACCCAAAGAAGGTCGAGACGCCAATCGTGCTGGCGGCTACGATCTCTGCCGAGGCACCTTGGGCATAGGTCAAATGCGTCTTGCCGATCTTTTCGCCAATCGTGATGACAATGCGTTTCCAGCCGATCATGGTCCCGATACCGAGTGACATGGCGATCAACGCAATGACCCAGCTTGGCGCGTTGTCCGTGTATTTCTTTAAGGTCCCAATTTCTTTGAAAAACGGAGCGAGCGGTTTCAGGTCTTTTGGTTGTTCGGCCTTGGCTTTCTTAACGGCATCCAACAGTAGCAATATCTGACGACGTACTTGAAATCGGTCGCGAGATTTGTCGTCGACTCCGACCAGCGATTGGGTGTACGTAGCTAAGGATTGCAACGGAGCGTCCATTCCCTCCAGGGCATGCATCACGTGCGAGGAAGTGCTATCTGCTCGGAGTTCATCCAGGTCGGCTTGCAGACTCCGTACTTGTTCGTAGATTTCCGCATTGGAATATCGGTCGTTGATCGCAAACTTGGCGGGCAGAATTCCGATGAGGACTAACATCATCAATCCGATACCCTTCTGACCGTCATTGGAACCATGTGAAAACGACACAAGGCCGCAGGTCAAAATAAGGGTGGCGCGAATCCACGTGGGTGGAGCCGAATCGCCGTCAGGCACCTCAAAGAGGGTTTTGTCCGACGGAATAAAACCTCGAAGTAGCCCCATCAACATGAGCGCAAAGAGGAATCCGAAGAGCGGAGAAACCAGCAACGACAATCCAACATCGGTCGCCTTTCGCCAATTGACGGCGGCGTCCCCGGCTCCAGGCAACAGACTATAAGCGATCCCGCACCCGAGAATTGAGCCGATGAGGGTATGAGAACTGGATGCAGGAATTGCGAGATACCATGTTCCCAAATTCCAAAAAATCGCGGTGATTAAGATTGCCGCCACCATCCCGAGGCTATGGGCAACGTTTTGGTCCACCAGTGTTTCCACCGGCAAAAGATTGATAATCCCCATGGCGACAGCTGTCCCGCCGAGGAAAACGCCGATTCCGTTGAGGATTCCAGAGAATACGACAGCGAACGTTGGACGCATGGATTTGGTGTAGATTACGGTAGCCACGGCATTGGCGGTATCGTGAAAACCATTGATGAATTCGAATGCGCAAACACACAAGATGCAAATGACGAGCAGCGTGGTTAAACCAAAATCCAAGCCAAACATTCGAAAATTCCCAAAGACATGCCCCGGCTCATTTTGCCGACGCTTTTGACCGCACATGGTAGTACAAGATGGACGTCCCGCAATGCTTGCATCAAGGAATTAACGCCAATTCAATAGACAGTTCTCGCCAATCGCCTGGTTTTTTGACATCGAAAGGGAGAGCATGCCTGTTTTCGTATTCGTACTCGTCCCCGTAAACCCGCCGAGCCTCGAGTATGAGTGCGAGTACACGTACGAATACGAATACCATTTTACTGAAATCGACGCTTGGCTTTGGAAAGACCGCTTGTGAGAATGTGCGCGTCTAAATGGAGGATAGTCATTCTTACGCGAGGTGTGTATCCTAAATCCGGTAAGCACGCCCGGAGCCGCGAACATCCATGATTCTAGACTCAAACGCAAACACTTCGCTGCAAGGACTGCTTTCCCAATGGGACTTTCGTGCGAACTTCGAACGATGCAGAGAGTCGGCGATTGACATCAACGAATCGTACGATGCACTTATGGGAATTGCATCCGACGCAACTCTGGCTCAAGCGAGACTGGAGAGGTCGACTTGGGCAAAAGCGGCGATTTCTG
>JBEBHM010000091.1:0-16743 GCA_040080875.1 Pirellula sp. | reverse complement strand
GCTAGCGCCTCAGGCTCATCACAAAGCCATCGAATGATTTGAGACGAAAGTGAGACGGCCTCCGAGGCCGCTGGGGTCGCGTTCTTTAGGCGTTGATGTACTCTTCAATATTTGTGTAGCCATCCCCATCTTGGTCTTGAATTGCATCAGAAGGATTGTTCGCATCGAGTCCGTGTTGTTTCTCCCAAGCATCCGGCATTCCATCTTGATCGCTATCGACGTGTGGTTCGCCTGTGTAACTCGGGTATCCTCCGACTTCGGCAGGATCGGTTATGAATCCTTTCGGGACAGAGTCGACGAGCTCCTGAACCCAGTTGGGCGCGTATCCGACTTCCACGGCTTTCGCAGCGGACTTTGGCGATATCTTGATGGGCGGGACAATACCCGTGCGAACCATTTCAACGATTCGCAAGTCGACAGCATCCCGTTTCGGTAACGTAGCACCGGCATCCTTAAGAACACGCTCGAACGCAACTTGCGGACTGTCCATCGTGAGGGGTGCATGCAAGAAAGGCTTGTCGGCGCGAATGTTGGGGAGAACGTCACGCACGGGCGCCTTGGAATCGGGTTGAACGCCACCATCCCAATTATCTGCCGATACGCGTGCGTTCCCCTCAACGAAGTTACCTGCTACATATGCCTTGCCGAAATTGTCAACCACGACTTTGCTTCGTTCCGACTCTGGCTTGAGAATGCGGTGCGCAACCGCAGTCGATGGAGTTCCCGGCCCTGGCTTAAAATAGTTGTTGATGATATTGAAAAAGCTGCGTTGGTCGCCGCCATCAATCGTGCGATGGCGGTAATTGAAAAGGACGTTGTTAACAAACGTAAAATCCCCGTACATGCCGACACTCGGATTGCGACCGGTATTGCATGCCCACAAATTGTGATGAAACGTGCTGTTCAATCCGCCGATCGTGGAACCGAAGGCATGGTGATAAGTGTTTAGCGCTTCCGAAAATATGGAATTCTGGATCGTAATATTGACCGTAGGCAGTTTCTGTTCTTTGGAGCCGTCGGGGGGTTGATACATATGACGATACATCGACATGTTTTCGTCGAGCCCCCACGATGCCGAAACATGGTCGATCATCACGTTTCCAATAGGGTTTCCACCGAACGAATCATTGCGATCGGTGGCATCGGTGGCGCCGCGACGAAACCGCATGTGCCGAATGATGATATCGTGCGTCTCTAGCTCCACCGTGTTGCCAGCAATGCAGATGCCATCGCCGGGCGCAGTGCTTCCAGCAATCGTGACATACGGAGCGCGAATGCGAATGCGATCCTTGAGCTGGATTATGCCTGCGACATTAAATACAATGGTTCGCGGGCCTGCCGTCTCACAAGCTTGTCGAAAACTGCCCGGTCCATCATCGTTCAAATTTGTTACGATGATCACTTTCCCCATTCGCCCGCCAAAGGAATACATCCCTCCCCCTTCCGCTCCGGGAAACGCAGGAATTTTGGCCTGAGGAAGGTGTTCAGGCATTTCCGCCGACGGGATGTAGGGCTTACCCTTTTTCTCCCATTCCAAAATAGTTGGCATGGCTCTTGCGAAGGCTGCGTCCGATCTCTTGTCTGCCGCCGCCATACGCCGATTGGCTGCCTCCTGAACGGCCGAAGGCACTCGTGGATAACCTTGAGCCTGCACCGGCGCTGTGAAACCCAATGATACGATGACGCTCAAGACGCCTCTTGGAAATGATCGCAACGCAGTCGCTCGCATGGTGTACTCATCGATCGATTGTAAGCAATGGTGGGTCATGTTTATGTCGCCAGATTATTGTTTTGATTGCCGTTCTTTCAGCTCGCGTTCCGCTTTTTTCGCGTCGAATCCTTCGGCTGAAAGGTAGTTGTTGATCCGTCCCTTGTACTTACCAAAAATGGCGTGTTTCTCCTCGCTCGATCCTCCATCCATGGCGTGCTCTCTAGCTTCCAAGAGCATGGCGAGAATGGTTCGCTGTTGTTCTGCCGTCAACGCGGGATGCAGTTTCAAATACTGCTGGTACGTCTTCGGGGCCACTTCATACGTGAGTCCATCCTTGACTTTGTCGATTTGATCTCCGTTGAGCTCAGTTCCCAATTTGCCTATCAATGCATAGTGATGGCGAAACTGTTCGGCCTCAGCCGCAGCACGGATTTGAGCAACGGGAATCTGCTCGGCGCTTCGAATGCTACCGACCGAGCCACTGGTTGCTTTCAGTTTGGCGTCGCGATTCGCATGTGTGGCATGTAGATCGCGATAGAATATTGCGACAAGGTCTCGCACACGGCGCTCTTGGTCCGAGTCTTTTAGACCTAATCGAGAAACAATCTTTTGTGCCCGCTCGTTGACAACACGAATGTATTCGGAATCCTCTTTCTCCGACTCTTGTCCATGGATGGATGTAGCAAGACAGTAAGCCACCGATCCGAAAAACAAAACGAACTTCCATCGAAGAGCATGTCTTCCGTCCAGGAGAAGTGGGTTCCTTACGTGCATCGTGGTGGCATCTATTGGCATGAATCAGCATTGAACTCCGAGCTACAAAACGCACGAACACTATAACACCCCTGAAATCTCAGAGGTACTTCAACCGCGATTAATCGCCGCAAAAAGGATGAGGAAAAGGTGTCCGGTACCGTTTCAACAAAAAACAGCAGAAAAGCAGGGAATCAGGCCATTCTTGTTTGTTGAGTTCATCGCTGCTGCCTTCTATGGTGGTCAACATGGTCGAGTCATGACGTGAACCCTATGGGATTCGACAGGAAAATTTTGCGACCGGAATATAAAGAACGCCGATCGACGATGTATTGCGATCGAGCGAGATTGCGATCCTGTCGGCGCGAAATATCTATGCTCCGGCGCAGCTATCTGTGCTATGAATTTGCTATAGTCCACCTAGCACGGATGGCAAGGCCGGTGCACCGATGGAAAACCCGGATACAAAGAAAAGGGCCCCTCGAGGTCGAACCGATACATAAAGAGGGAGCATAGATTTTTGCAGACCAAGTTTGGTGGTGGGGTGGTACTCAGTGCTCGGTCGCACTCGGCAAGTGCGACCCACCTCGGCAAGTGCGACCCACGGCAGATCGTTCATTCGAACTTGGATCGAATCGTTCTCCGAGTCAGTCGACTCACCAGTTGGTTTCTGGTGGTGTCCAACAGTACAGCAAAGAAAATAATCACACTAACGATGATCGGATAGAGATACGGATCTGCGTTGAGGATCACGAGTCCGTTTTCTACCGTTTGAAAAAGGATTGAACCAAACAACGTGCCAGGCAATATGTTGCCACGTCCTCCGAACAGACTCGTCCCACCGAGGACGGCAGCCGCAATGGCCGCAAACTCTCGTTGGCTACCAAACGTGGGCGAGACTGCACCTGTTTGCGATAGCGCAATCAGACCAGCCAAAGCTGCGCACAGACCGCAGATGACGTACGACAACATCAGCAACGCCGACACTTGCACTCCGGCTTTGCGTGCTGCTTCACGATCGAATCCGATTGCATAGATTTGCCGTCCCCAAGCCGTGGCAGCCAAGAACACGTGGGCCGATAGAGCAACGCACAGCATCGCGAGAACCGGCGTAGGGACCCCGAGGAAATTGGAGGCGCCGAAAAGCGTTACGGACTCCGGCATGTTCATCGCTCGCGTATTGGTCAGCCACAAACCAAACCCTCGCACAATAAACAGCATCGCAAGTGTCGCAATGAATGCGGCGACTCGCAATCGGACGACCAACAATCCATTGATCGCCCCGACAAGCAAGCCCGCCAACAGCCCCGCCATCATACCTAACGAAAGAGGATAGCCATGAAAGATGAATTTCCCTGACACAGCAACCGCAACGAACATCACACTCCCTACGCTCAAGTCGACTCCGGCGGTCAACAAGACAAACGTCATTCCGATCGCGGCGACTGCGAGGGAACTTGATTGGATCAATATATTGGTAAGGTTTTGAAGTTCTAGGAAACGATCGGACATACATCCAAGCGTCACAAACACTGCCAGGAACAGGATGATCGGCACCTGATTGAGAAGCAGAACCGCAATTCCCTTGAACCTCATGAGGCATTTCCTGCCGGAGAGGTGTCCGCTTTCAGACCATGGAACGACAAATCGGATTGCAATGCGGATCGCATGATCCGCTCTCGATCGAACTCGGTATTCGCCAATTCATCTTTCATTTCACCTCGGCTCATCACCAAGATTCGGTCGCATATTCCGATCAGCTCTTCGATCTCTGACGAAATGACCAAAATTGCGGTTCCAGATTCGACCAACTTGGCAATCAGTCGATAGATTTCAAACTTGGCCCCCACATCGATTCCACGTGTAGGTTCGTCCAGAATCAGTACGCGAGGCGTATTCAACAGCCATTTGGCGAGCACGACTTTTTGTTGATTGCCGCCGCTGAGTGTTTGTACACTTTGTCCCCCCTTGGCCGTCTGTGTTATTTGGACGGAGTCACGAATCGTTCGAATGGAATTTGTCAGTGATGCACTTTCGATGCTTCCGAAGAACTTGTTCGCGAATCTTGTGGCGGCCACCAATCCGATGTTTTCGTCGATCGAAGCTTGCATACAAAGACCATCTTCGCGCCGACTTTCCGTCAACATAGCCATTCCCAACGCGATCCGCTGACGAACGGCAAGGGACGTAATGTCTTTGCCCTCAAGGATCAGCGTTCCTGACGAAGCAAGTTCCAATCCAAACAAAATGCGCGCCAATTCGGTGCGGCCGCTGCCCATTAAGCCCGCGATTCCGAGCACCTCTCCCGCATGTAGGTCGAACGAAATGTCGTGAATCGTTCCTGGAAGCGAGAGTTTCTTTGCTTCCAATCGCTTTTCGCTTCTCGGTGTAGAGCTTCGATCTGGGAACTGTTTGTCCAGTTCACGACCAACCATCATCGTCACCATTCGCGATTCAGGAAATTCATCGGTAGGGCCACTGCCTACCAACGAACCGTCACGCAACACGGCTACAGAATCGCAAAGCCGCCGAACATCACGCAACGCGTGCGAAATGTAGATCATTGCGATACCGCGACTTTTCAGCTGGTTCAGCAATGCAAATAATTTTTCCGTTTCTCGCGAAGTGAGCGATGTAGTTGGTTCATCCAAGATGATTATTCTGGCGTCGAGACAGAGGGCTTTGGCAATCTCCACGAGCTGTCGTTCACCTGACGAAAGGCTTTCGATGCGGTGTCTTGGTGACAATTCCAATCCAACTTGGTTTAACAAATCGGTTGCACGAGACATTAAAGCTCGACGATCGATGCATCCGAACTTGCATGGAAAGCGATTCAGAAATAGATTCTCAGCAATACTAAGATTTGAGAAGAGGTTTAGCTCTTGATGGATGAATGCAATTCCGGCATTTTCCGCGTCTCGCGAGCTCGTCGGTCGGTACGGCTGTCCTTGGATGTAGATGGAGCCAGCGTCGGCTCGCAAGTTGCCGCCCAGGATGTTCATTAAGGTTGATTTGCCTGCTCCATTCTCACCAACCAATCCAAGGGTCTGGCCTGCGTCCAACGTGAGGGAGACACCTTTGAGGACTTGGACTCCAAAGAATGATTTCTCGATGTCCTGCAGACGTAGAAGCGATCCGGTCATGGTGCACCTTGTGCGGCGACTTGGTGCCGTAGCGTATCGAGCATTGCTGCCAAGAGAATCACGGCACCTTTGGTCATCATGATGGTGAAGTGCGATAAGTTGAGTAGGTTGAGGCTGTTGTCGATCAGCGCTAGGAGCAAGACGCCGCTTGCGGTCCAAAAGACGTTGCCCCGACCACCAAAAAGGCTGGTACCTCCGATAACCGTGGCCCCGATCACATCGAGGAGGTTATTCTGCCATTGTACGGGCGAACCAGTTTCCAATTGTGCGGTGATGAGGACGGAAGCCATGGCAGCGCTGGTTCCACATGCAATGTAGGCAAACATCACTACGCTGCGAACATTCACCCCGGACACTCGCGCGGTTTGAGCGTTGTGACCGACAGCCCGAAGATGCAATCCGATCAGAGTGCGAGTAAGTAAAGCGTGAATGCCGAGGACCACAACGCACGCAATGGCGGATGCCGCCCACAAGCTCTTTCCGAGAAAAAGGAAGCTTGGCGGCAGATTGTAGATGGACTCGCTCTGCGTCCACCAAACGGCAAAGCCACTTAGGAACATCATGGTTGTCAAGGTC
This sequence comes from Pirellula sp., assembly GCA_040080875.1. Classification (GTDB taxonomy): domain Bacteria; phylum Planctomycetota; class Planctomycetia; order Pirellulales; family Pirellulaceae; genus JBKCUI01. The sequence goes on along the minus strand of JBEBHM010000091.1, from coordinate 10,560 downwards.
ACGATAAACGGTGGCATCCGAAGCCAAGCCACGCAAAAACCATTCGCAAGACCAATGAAGCTTCCCAACAACAACATGGCCGACACGGCGATGGCAGTACCTAAGTGATTGCTCGCCAAAAGACCGCCGTCTGAGGTCAACAGCGAAGCTCCCAATACGCTGGTTAACGCAATCACGGAAGTGACGGACAGATCGATGCCGGCTGCAATCAATACCACCGTCTGCCCAGAAGCAACGATCAGGAGTGGCAGCATGGCGACCAGGACGTTGCCGGCGTTCTCAAGCGTCGCGAAACCACTTGCCAAAGGCGCCATGACTAGGCAATAGACGCCACACAGGATCAGCGGTAGCCAGCCGGATTGAATGACACGCTGCAACATGCACTTACCATACGGGTTCTATTTTTGCCCAGGAGTGCTTACTTTAGCACCCCACGTTCGTGCAGCCATTTCGTCTTGATTGTCGCGATGCAAGACAAATCCGGGATCTCGAATCAGCGGTTCTAACTCCTTGCCCGCCATCATGTCCACGATTGCTTGAACAGATGCGGTCGCTTCGAAGTACACGTCTTGAACCCCGGTCGCATCAAGATACCCTTCCTTGAGCATTTGATACGCAGTTGCATCGCCGTCGAAGCCGCCGAGTATCACGTGACCTTTTTCATCGTGCTTATGGTACTTGCCGGCTGATTTAAGTGCCGAGACGATGCTTGGCAACAAGAAGTCCGACGAGGTAAAGATGAAACTGATATCCGGATTGGCTTGCAGACCATTCACCACGCCCGCCTGGGCTTTTTCTTGATTCCATTCCGAAGGGACTCTCGAAACGACTTCGATGATTTGTTCTTTTCCTGCGACGGCAGCTTCGAATCCATCGCGACGTCCGATCGCGTTAATATCCCCTAAATTGCCGAGAACAATCATGGCTTTATGTTTGGTTCCCGCTTTTGCAGCTTGCTCGACCATGTAATCCACGGTCTCTTTCGATATCTTGAAGTTATCGCATTGGACCGCGACCGATTTGGCATCGGACTCTCCTGCAGGCCGATTGAATAGCACGATCGGGATTTTGGCGGCGTTGGCTGCGCGAATTGCAGGAATGCACGATTTCGCATCCTTGGGGACCATGATGATTCCGTCCACTCGACGCGTGATAAAGTTCTTTACTTGCTGCAACTGTCGGTTCGGATCCGAATCTGCAATGGCTTCCAGAACAGCGAAGTCACGTTTGGTTAACTCCGATTTGATGGCGTCGAAGCCAGCGACCCAGTATTCGGTTTGGAGCGTCTCAAAGGCAACGCCGATCGTTACCTTTTTGTTGCTTGGATTGCTGGACGAACCGCTAGACGAATTGTTTGATGAACTATTTGATGAGTTCTCTGTCGGATTGCAGCCCAGCATGAATGCGCCTGCCAACAATAACATCATCATGCCATGATGTCGTCGATTCATTGTGTGGATCCCTTTACGATCATTTGCGTTTGTTCTTTCACACTTGTTGGGTCGAACAAACTCAGCCAGTCCTCTTTGAAGATTCGCTCTTTGCCGTATCCTGAAATGAGTGTTGCACCATCGCTAAAGGGAAACGGTGCCAGCCCAAATGCGATCGCCAGTTCCACTTTGATGTGACCATACATAAAGTCTTCGGCAGCACCGCGAGGAACTCCTCGCCGCACCGCTTCCTCAAGAACTTCTCGGAGTGCGCGAACCAGGGCAATGCCGCAGGTCTCAGCCATCGTGGGCTCGAGGATCGCCATTTGTTCGACCGTGATGCGATGGCTGCGGGTGACGGGCCCATAGAATTGTTTGGCAAGTGATTCGCCGACAGCAAAGTGATCTTCCGGACCTTGCATGAGCGCACAAACAATCGCTTGCCTCGCATGAACACCTCCGAAAAAATCCTCGCGTTCGGCGGCGCTCTCAAAGTGGTCAAAGATATTCGGATGGCAAGGATGGGATACAAAATACGAAACATCCGCACGCTCAGGCAATTCACCAGCCATGGCAGCGGCCGGGTCCAGCAAGATGAACATAGCGCCCGGGCGGGCTTGAGGCACTACCTTGCGAGCGATACTTCCAAGCAATCGGTCAGGTAACGCAAGGATAATGACATCTGCATCGGATAGCGCTTTCGACTCAGGAGTGGTAGTGAGCCCGCGTTCGGTAATCCTCTGAAGTCCCAGATCCCCAACCTCCACGAGCAAGAGCTGATGGTTGTCGGTGCCTTTGCCCAAGTTGTCTATGAGACGACAGCCCATCTTTCCGCCTGCGCCAAGTATCGCGATCTTTGTCATCAATTTCTCCGTCGTCCGTTCTTGTCTCGAGTCGCAATCATCCATTGTTCGTTCCGTGAAGCATCGTTCCCCAAACATCATCTTTTCCAACTTGACCACCCTTGAACAAGAACTCAACTCCGTGAAATTCGTTTTCGGCATGGGCGCGGCACAACGGTGAGCCGGGGGCGACTGGAGCAATCGCTTGCAATGCAATCAAATTAAGTTCTCTGGCGATAAACCCGGAGGAATCTCCACCAGCAATTCCTACTCGAGGCAACCGACATACCTTCAGGATTTCGTTAAGGAGCTTTCCTAACTTGGGTCCCAAGAGTCTTCCGCTTTGCAATCGAATCTCCAATTCTGACAACCCCATACCTCGCATGCATTCAACCGCAGATGCGATACGAGCGTCATTGGGACCTCGACTAGTATGCATGATCAAATTCCGCCCTTGCTTCAAGCAATGGACTGCGGATTCTATCACAAGTTCGATTTCGGAACGACTGGTGCCATTGTCAATCAACCGCGATGGATTCAAAGCAAGGGTTTCAAAGCCATGCTGTTCCGCCCATTCAATCTGCCGTTCGTTGACTGGAGAACAACTACCGGTGATGACCACCAGTTGCTCCACGCGATCAAAACTTGGTAGGGCGGGTTTTGGCAAGTCCCAATACTGCGTCAACGCATATTCGATTCCTGATGAACCAACCATGAATCGAGGGCTCTTGTCCTTGGCAATCCGGTCAAGCAGGTGCCCTATCTTCGGCAGATGCTCCGGTAACAGCAGATCGAACAACAATCCATCGCAACCGTGACCAAGAGGTACCTTTCCAATTCCATGATCGATTGGCCCCTGGAGTTGCAAGACATCATAAAGTCCAATTCGCAATTGGGTTTGTCGGGCTAAATGACGACGGATGTCGGATTCGTTCATCGGAGTGATGGGATGATGCATCATCGTCGGATGTCGATCGAGACGAAAAGGTTCGGAGTCGAGCCCAGAGCGAGCGAATAGATTGCCAAATACTTGATATCTGCCCAAATTCGGGGCCCCGACGACCAACGGAATAAACTCGGATCCATACAATTCTCTGCCGATCTCCATCGTCTTGCCAATGGAGCCAATTTCGGGAGAGGAATCAAACGTCGAACACGTCTTGTAGTGAACGATTTCAGCCCCTGAGTCACGCAGTTGCCGAAGAATCGGTCGCAAGTCGCTCTCCATTTCATCGGGGGACATGGATCGGCTCCAGCCAGCCACACCAAAGGCTTGGAACTCCGTAAACTTATCCAACTGCTCACGATCCGGCGATGCAAGAAATAGAATGGTTGGAATCCCAGCCCATTGCAACACCTCCATCACGTCGGTTGAGCCGGTGAAATCGTCTCCGTAAAAAGCGATGCGCGGGTTTTTCATGACCTGCGTCCAAACTTGGCGATGGTCTGTCGCAGCTCAATATGGTGGGCTGCGTACTCATCTAACGCGATCCCTTTCGCAGCCGCTTCCCAAGACTGCTGAATACCGCGCAAGCCTGCAGCGGGTCCCGAGGGATGAGCCATTATGCCGCCGCCCGCTACATAGATAACATCTTGCGTCCTGGTACGCCGCAATGTTTCGGGGGCTTGTCCGCCCCATTGCCCTGACGAAATCACAGGCATCGCGTGGTATCCGCCCCACATTGGCCTTTGCATCGATTCGATCGATCGCACGACCGAGTCGTCCGGCTCCCAGAATTTGTTTTGCAGCCCGTTGACATGCAGATGATCGACCCCGATCGCGCGCCAAAGCTTTTGGTAGGCTGCAAACTCAATGCCCAAAAGTGGATGTCGGGTCAACATCCCCCAACCGTTCCGATGGCCATGAATGGGAACTTGGCATGTCGAACGCAGGGCGCTGACGCCCGCCCAGCCAACATGATTCAAACTGACCATAACGCATGTACCACCGGCCTTCACCACGCAGTCGTGATGACGCCGCATCGCATCGACTTCGTCGGAGATGTTGAACGCATACATGATCTTGCGACCCGAGCGCTCCGCAAGGCGATTTATTTCTCGCATGACGCACTCGACTCGTTTGACCAGTGGCGAGTGAGGCGGATCTGCCATCAGCTCGTCATCCTTGATGAAGTCGATTCCCGCTTCGCCCAATTCGCGAACCAAGTCTGCGGTTTGCTCGGGCGACAAACCAACGCTCGGCTTTACGATCGTGCCGATAATGGGTCGGTCCTTCACACCGGTTAAACGTCGAGTTCCCTCGACACCAAACTGAGGCCCAGGGTAGCGAGTTGCAAAGACATCGGGCAATTCTAAATCCAGTAGTTTGCAACCTGAGTGCTCCGCTAGCTCGAACAAGTTTCCACAGACAGTCGCGGCAAGCGTCGGAATGTTGCAACCTATGTTGTCAAACGGAAACGCAATTCGGATTTCGGCACGTTGGAATTTTTGCTTTCCATCAGCAGAAGGTCGAATCCTTGCACCTCGCAGCGATGGTTGGTCGACTGACTCGAGCAACTCGACCCCAACGACTTGAGCTCGCGCGCGTGCCTTTAGTTCCTCCGTTTCACCGGGTATCGGTAAGAAGGTCCCCGAACTCTGTTCGCCAGCAATCATCTCGGCCGCCTGTTCGACTGCCAATGGCGTTTCAATCAAGTAGGTGGCAATGATAGGTGCGACGTTCACGATCGGCTTGCCTCGGTTAAGAGCTCATCTGAATCGAGCTAGGAAAACGACAAATTCACACGACGTGAAGTCCAGAATAGCAGTCCCACAGCGTCCGCCACCCAGCCGCCCCAGTTTTGTCTGCAAGTTCAAAATCAGCAACCCGTAACAATCCGAGCACCATTCTGTTGAACGATTCTCCGAATCGTTGGATCTACATTTCCGTTGAACGATTCTCCGAATCGTTGCAACCCCATGCTCAAGAATTAGTTCTGCCCCGCGCCATCGCGACGTCAATTCGCGAAGCAGTTCAGAGTGCGGGGACTCGTTTTAGGCAAGAATCCTAAACTTCCGCAGGGTAAACCTGTGGGATTCTGAGCGCGGTGGGCTATCTTCGTCACCGGAATCACCCCAAAATAACCCCTAAAGGCGAAAACTTCGCTTTACCAAGACTGAGATCTCAGTTAGACTTTTAAGTGCTGCAAGCTGCTAGATTGCGCTTCGGCTCTTACTTATCATTCATTTCATTCTGAATTTGGCGAGGCTAGTGATGTTAACGAAAGCACTGAACGCGTACGGACGACCCAGAACTCAACGGCGTGCATTTACGTTGGTTGAGCTTCTGGTTGTGATCGCGATCATCGGCATTTTGGTTGGATTGTTGTTACCCGCGGTGCAAGCTGCTCGCGAAGCTGCTCGCCGAATGCAATGCCAAAACAATTTGAAGCAGCTCGGATTAGCGATGCACATGCATCACGACTCGTACAAAAGATTTCCATACTTACGCTCGGGCGGAGGACAGAATCGGCATTCATGGGCGATACAGTTGCTGCCGTTCATCGAGCAAACCAATCTTTATAACACCTACAAGTCGACAATTACTGGAGTTAATCAAACCGACGGATTCAACAATCACACTGCCACCGATCCAGTCATGGTCGCAGCCAGGCAAGCCCAAGTCTCGGTTTTCTTCTGCCCAAGTCGTCGAGGCGCTCCATCGTTAAGCCCGATCGATGTTGGAAGTGCTGTTACTGGGCTGCCTTCAGACTACGTTGCGTGTGCTGGTAACACGAACACAGCGCCGACTAATGGTTTCTTTATGTTGGTCAATTCAAATCACATGACTGCGTTTATCAAGATGGGCAATATCACCGATGGAACGAGCAACACGGTAATGATCGGCGAAAAGCACATCCAATTAGGAAAACTCAATGACCCCGTGCAAGACGGCATGATACTCAGCGCAGGCCAGTCACTTACCTACTACCGTATTGCCGCCGCTGCCCAACCTTTTGCAATCAACAACACTCTGCCAGTCACACGGCAGTTCGGCAGCTACCACACGTCCATCTGCCAATTCGTGTTTGGAGACGGAAGCGTTCGGGCGCTGTCGGTCAATACTCCCGGAACAACGGCAGGTCAATATGCCGCTCGAGACGACGGTGAAGTGATCGCGGATGCCGAGTAGTATTTCCTTAAGTTGATCAACTGTGTTCCCTCCAACCGAGATTCGAATGAGCCTTTCTCGACTCTTTTGCTTCGTCGTCGTCACTGCTTTCGCAACGGGTTGCAGTTCTGGACGGTATCCGGTCACTGGGACCGTTCGTTATCCTGACGGATCTCCTGTTACCGCCGGAGCCGTGATTGCGGAAGCGACCATCGATGGCAAGTTGGTTGGTGTCCAAGCCAATATCGAACCGGACGGTTCATTCGAGTTGGGAGGAACCTCGGCTGGAGACGGCGCTTTACCTGGTTCCTACCGCGCTGCGATCGTACCAGAAGCCCTTCCAGATGGCGAAGCTGGTGCCGGGAAGGTACCTGCGGTCGAAGCCAAAGCGAGCAACTTCGAAACGTCCGGCATTCGGTTTGAAGTGAAACCAGAACCGAACAAAGTTGAAATCACGGTGAATAAGCCAAAATCGAAGTAGCTGCCACCGTCGCACGATTTCCGTCGCACGATTCTCCGAATCGTATCTTCCACCGTCGCACGATTCTCCGAATCGTATCTTCCATTGTCTTGAGCGAAATTACTTGCCACTTAGGCGAGCGGCAGGCTGAAAACTACCTGCCATCAGGTAGCAGGCACATTCAATGTGCCGTAGCTTACGGCGGACGGCACATAGAATGTGCCTGTTACTTTGGTACTTCGTCCGCCTCGGAGATGCGGACCTACGTTCTACTTCCTCGGCGCCAAAACCAAGTCGCGACCTTGTTGAAGGTGAATGGTCACAAGCCTGGCAGCGTCATCGCTTTTCCCTGAAATGATAGCGTCCGCAATGGCCTGATGCTCGTCGAGACTTTGCCTGGATCTCAACGGTTGAACGCGGAAGACTCGGGCGATGATCCGATGCATTCGGTTTTTCAAATCAAGCATCGTTCGATAGATCGCTTGGTTACCGTATTGCTCCGCTAGCAACAAATGAAATGACGCATCGCGATCGACCCAGTCGCTGACATTCGATGATTCCGCACTCTCGCGTTGCAAAGCCAGACTATTCCGCAGTTCGGTAACTTGTGGCTGGCTGATCCGTTTTGCAAGGCCTCGAACAATGTGAGTTTCCAACGCCGTGCGAATTTCGTATTGGTCGGCAATTTCATCGACTGGGATCTCTCGAACCAAAATGCACTGCTGAGGAGAAATCGTTACAAACCCCTCCATTTCAAGACGCTCGAGTGCCGATTTCACTGGAGTTTTGCTCATTCCAAGCATTATTGCGAGCTTCCTTTCCGCCAGAAACGACCCGGGCGGAAATTCCTCATCCATGATTTTTTTCTTGATCTCGTCGAAAGCTCTTTCCTTTAACAGCGACCGGTTTTGAAAAAGCCGCTCAGGAGTTTTTTCAGCGCTTTCACCGTCGTGATTTGAATGCGTCCGAAGTACATTCGGATTACCTGCGTCGCTCAATTGCATTGTGTTGCGATTTCAATTTCCAATAGAAATGACCCTTCTCGAACAATTCCACGCTTCAAGTCTAGTGAGATCTCACTAGAATATCAATCCTCGCCGCTCGATAAAGACTCTTGTTCCTTCGCTTCGGTGAAGCGCCAAACACTCCTACGGTTGCGTCTATGCTGAAACTGCAAAGGGCTCGTCTTCGATGATTCTGCGTCAGGCCTTCGGTCTCTTAATCGGTTTCGCGTTGTCTTGCTCTTTCGCAACTTGTCCATTGACCGCTATTGGCCAAATCAAGTTATTGCCAGCGATCGATGTGGGAAGTGGCGGTCGGCTCGCTTATGTTCCGGATGCCGCTGGAAATCGGATCCTGGACTACTCGCATTGCGGATTCCGAGGCGGTAACGCAATCATACCCAACGTGCAAGCCAAGGTCGTCGTCGATGCCGTTCAAGGTGACGCGACCGAGTCAATTCAACAAGCCATCGATTACGTTTCGGATTTGCCGTTGAACGCTGCAGGGATCCGCGGAGCGGTGTTGCTTGGTCCGGGTGAGTTTCACGTCTCAGGTCAACTCACCATCCGACGTTCGGGTGTCGTTCTGCGCGGCGCTGCCTCACCAAAAACGACCCTCAATGCTACCGGACTGGATCGTCGATCGATGATTCGCATTAGTGGATCGGGCGAGCCGCGCCTCGGAAAAGAAATTCAAGTCACCAATGATTTCGTTCCCGTGGGTGCAACACAATTGAAACTCGCCGACAAGATTCCTTGGCAAGTTGGCTCAGACGTCTTGATAACCCATCCGAGCACTATGGCCTGGATCGCCTCGATTGGAATGAATCGATTCCCAACGGATGATAAAGGTTCTTGGCTCGATTGGAAGGCTCGCTCGATGGATATGCGGTGGGAACGCACTATCCAAAAGATCGATGGCCAAAAGATCGACGGCAATTCAATTTCCTTTGAAGTGCCTTTGACTTGTTCGATCGACTCGAAGCTTACACAAGCCACCGTTCGCAGTTTCGAGTGGCCTGAACGGATTGAGTGCGTAGGAGTGGAGTCGCTAAAACTGGTGTCGATTTCGAAATCCAAGAATCCCAAAGACGAAGAACATGCGTGGGATGCGATCGGTATCGAAAAAGCACGCGATGTTTGGGTCCGCGATGTAGAAACCGTCGGATTTGTGGGTTCCACCGTGTCCATCCTGGAGACGGCCAAATGTATTAGCGTTATTCGCTGCAACTCCACTGCACCGATCTCCGAACACGCTGCATGGCGACGGCGATCATTTTATACATGCGCACAGCAAACACTCTTCCAGTCGTGCAAAGCGGATTCAGGGCGAAACGACTTCACCGTTGGCTACTTGGCGACGGGTCCAAACGTTTTCGTCGATTGTACCGCGACAAATGCACAAAGCTTTAGTGGTCCAATCGAGAGTTGGGCGACCGGTGTCTTATACGACAACGTCCATATCGATGGGGGCGGGCTATCGCTGACCAACAGGGAAATTGACGGACAAGGGATTGGTTGGACGACCGCAAATTCCATGTTATGGCAGTGCACAGCCCCCATCATCACTTGCCGCAATCCTCCAGGCCATCAGAATTGGGCCATCGGATGTTGGGCGGGTTTTGTTGGCGACGGCAATTGGAAATCGATGAACGAATTCGTGAAACCGGAAAGCCTGTACCGTGCACAACTTGCCGAACGTATGCCCCCCTCAGCCAGCCAACGAATCGTCGCTGCGGATCCCGTACACACCGCTCTCAACGAAATTGCGAGCGATGAAAAGCTGCGTTTCGTCGGCTGGAAATCCAGTCGACAACCTCCCGATTCAAAACCTGTATTCAAACCGATTTCGAATCGGAATGGTTGGCTATGTATTGGGGATCGGCTGGTAAGTGGCAGCCGGTTGGGAACGATGTGGTGGCGAGGATCCATGTTGCCATCGAGAACGTCCGAGTTCGGAGTTGGAATCACGCGATTCACTCCAGGTCGCACCGGCAACGGATTTACCGATGACCTCAATGACCTCACAGACCAAATGGTTGAAAACAATCAGGCTGTTCTCGAGCATCATTGGGGCCTTTGGTACGATCGTCGACGCGATGACCATGAGATGATTCGAAGACTGGACGGCGAAGTCTGGGCTCCGTTTTATGAGCAGCCATGGGCAAGAAGCGGGCAAGAACTAGCATGGGATGGGTTGAGCAAGTACGACCTCGAGTCATTCAATCCGTGGTATTTTTCTCGACTTCGCGAATTCGCCTCGCAATGCGATGCCAAGGGTCGCATCCTGTTACATCAAATGTATTTTCAACACAATATCCTCGAAGCGGGAGCGCACTGGGCAGACTTTCCATGGCGGAGCGCCAATTGCTTGCAAGGTGTCGGATTTATGGAACCGCCACCGTATGCCAACAGGAAGCGGATCTTTCAGGCAGACGAGTTTTACGATGTGACACACCCGGTTCGTCGCTCCCTCCATATTGCTTACATTCGCCAGTGTCTATCCAACATGCAAGGCCAAAGCAATGTGGTGTTCTCGCTTGGAGAAGAGTTTACCGGCCCCTCAGCCTTCGTGCGATTTTGGCTTGAAACCATTGCGGATTGGAAAAAGGACAACGCAAATGCATCACCAATGATTTGTCTCAGTTGCACCAAAGACGTGCAAGATGAGATCCTCGCCGACCCACGATTAAACCCTCTGGTTCAAGTAATCGAA
>JBEBHM010000717.1:0-4476 GCA_040080875.1 Pirellula sp. | reverse complement strand
TCATCGCCTTCGGGATGAGTTTGCTACACGCACCTGACAATGTAGAACGAGCCCGCGCAATGACTTTTTGCGTGGTCGTTTACGCCGAACTTTTTCGAGCTCTCGCCGCTCGCAGTTCGACACTCACATTAGGCCAACTTGGGTTCTGGACCAATCCCCATCTCGTGCTGGCGATTGTTGTCTCCGGATTGCTCCAAGTGAGCGTAGCCGTCTTCCCATTCACTCAGAGCGTATTTGACGTTCCAGCGCACTCGTTGGCCGAATGGAGTACTATTGGCATTTTGGCCCTTACACCAGTGACGGTCATCGAAATATTCAAGTTGATTAGTCAACGCTTCACAAAAAATCGCGAAGTAGTAGTGCCAGGAGTTTTCGCATGAGCAGAAACCAACTCATTCTGAGAATTGGAACGATACTAGGAGTGCTCGCATTTTTGGCGGCATTAGTTTCGTGGTGGCCGACAAACGCAAAGCAAGCCGCAGCCGACGGCGAGATATGGACGTGTTCAATGCACCCGCAGATTCGCTTAACGAATCCCGGTACTTGTCCGATCTGTGGTATGAAGCTGATTCCGGTATCGCAATTACCAAACGCAAAAGACGATCTCGAAAAACGCGCTGGACTCGAAACGGAAGCAATACTTCGCCGCGAACTTTTTAAGGAGATTCGCACTGTTGGGAAACTCGACTACAGTGAACGGCAAGTTGAGCTGATTACAGCACGTATCGCAGGAAGGGTCGATCGCTTGTATGTCGACTTCACGGGCATCGAAGTCAAAGAGAATGATCACCTTGTCGATATTTACAGTCCGGAGCTGTATTCAGCTCAGGCCGAATTGATCCGATCATTGGAAGCCTACGGAGCTGGCGGTTCAGGAAGCAATAGACCCCTAGATCGATTCGCTGAATCAAATCTTTCGGCCGCTCGTGAAAAGCTTCGATTATGGGGACTGCGACCCGAGCAAATAGCAGAGATTGAACGAACGAAAAAAGAACAAACACATATTACTATCTATGCACCCCTTCACGGCACCGTCATCGAGAAGAGCATTCGAAACGGGCAATATGTAAAGGAAGGAGACCCGCTCTACCGCATCGCAAACCTTGACCCTATTTGGCTCTATCTAAATATTTACGAGTACGACATGGCCTGGGTAAGATTCGGCCAACCGGTGGACGTAACGCTTGAAGCGTTCGCCGGTGAGACAATCCGTGGAACCGTGACATTTATCGATCCCTTTCTCGATGATGCAACTCGTACCATCCGTATCCGTGTGAATCTCAAGAATCCTGATCGCCGCCTTAAACCTCAAATGTATGCCCAAGCAACCATCCGCGTGCCGCTGCGGGCAGACGGCACTCCCGAACCTACAGGGGCAGAAGGCAAGTACATCTGCCCAATGCATCCGGAGGTCATCCAAGTCGAACCGGGGAAATGTACCATTTGCGGAATGTCGTTAGAACGAGTGCCTACAGCTCGCGATGGCCGTTCAAAAACTGAGGGGGCAGTACCTGCATGGGAGCCTTCGATTTCAGCATTGGTCGATAACCTAGAATTAGCCATTCCCGTATCGGCAGTGCTCGACACCGGACGACGCCAAATCACCTATCGATTAACGCCTGAAGGCGCCTATGAATTGGTAGAAATCAAGCTTGGTTCGCGCGCTCAAACCGTCGATGAAACTGGCCATCGACGCGACTATTACTTAGTACTCGACGGAGTTAAGGAGAACGAACAAGTTGTTGTCCAGAGCGGATTTCTGCTCGATAGCCAACGCCAGATCGAGGGGATGCCGAGCTTGCTCTATCCCACCGGTCAGTCTGCGAGCATGTCTGGTCACGCAGGTCATAGTGGGAAGTCGACCAATTCCGGCGATTCCAAATCATCTCCTTCGCCAGCATCGACGATGCCCGCTGGCCACCAACACTGATCGCACCGAGAGTAAAAATCATGACGAATTTTATAATCCGATGGTGTTTCAACAATCGGTTTCTGGTGATTCTGATTGCATTTGCAATTCTCGGAGTTGGCTATTACTCGCTGACGCATGCGACGATCGACGCAATCCCCGACCTCGGTGAGAAGCAAGTCATCGTAATCGCCGATTGGCCAGGGAGGTCTCCACAAGATGTCGAGGATCAAGTCACTTATCCACTCACGGTTAGCTTGTCGGGTACGCCAGGAGTGAAGTCAATTCGTTCCTTCTCCGGCTTCGGCTTCTCAATGGTTTACATCATTTTCAAAGATGAAGTCGATTACTACTGGGCGCGGTCGCGAGTGCTCGAACGGATGAATGTAGCGTTATCCAAATTGCCACAAGGAGTCGTGCCGACGCTTGGACCGGACGCGACAGCACTCGGGCAGATCTTTTATTACACACTCGAAGCCGATGGAGCCGATCTCCAGCAGTTACGGTCACTTCAGGACTGGTATATTCGCTATCAGTTGCAAGCGGTCGAAGGGGTCACTGAAGTAGCGACGCTCGGCGGCTTTGTGAAACAGTACCAAATTGACGTCATGCCGGATAAGCTTCGTGCACACCGTGTGACGTTACCGGAACTCTACGAAGCCGTACGTCGCAGCAACGTCGACGTTGGTGCACAAGTTGTCGAAAACAATCGCTTCGAATTCTTCATTCGCGGCAAAGGCTTTGTCAAGAACATAGCTGACATCGAAAATATCGTCATTCGGCAAGAGGCAGGTACGCCGATCTCCGTTAAGAACGTCGCTACCGTGCAACTTGGCCCGGAGTTTCGGCGTGGTACGCTCGATAACGCCGGGCATGAAGCAGTTGGGGCGGTAGTGCTGATGCGTTACGGCGAGAATCCGCGTGAGGTCATCCGCCGATTAAAGGCTCGCATCGCGGAGATTGAACCAGGCTTACAAGTTCTGCTTGCCTCCGGCAAAGTCTCACCTGTGAAACTCGTGCCATATTATGACCGGACCGAGATCATTCATGAAACGATGGCTACGCTGAAAGACAATTTGATCGAAGAGTCCATTGTCGTTGGTCTTATCGTTATCTTGTTTCTGTTGCACTTTCGGAGCTCGCTGGCCGTGCTGCCAACTCTACCGTTGGCACTGGCAATGACTTTCGCCGCGATGTATTGGTTCGGTGTGGACAGCAACATCATGTCGCTAGCCGGGATTGCCATCGCTATCGGTGATGTGAGCGACATGGGCATCATCATGACCGAAAACATCTATCGCCGTGTGGCCGCCGAACCTGAACGCCCTTACGCCGAAGTTGTTTACGAGGCCGCGTGTGAAGTCGGTGGAGCCATCGTGAGTGCAGTTTCCAATACGGTCATTTCCTTCATTCCGGTTTTTGCTTTGACTGGCTCAGAAGGAAAGATGTTTCAGCCTCTTGCGTACACCAAAACCTTCGCCGTTGCCGCCTCAGTAATCCTTGCGATCACGGTCGTTCCCGTGCTGTGTTATTACTTGCTTAAACCTGTCGTTTGGTCGAAGAGACGGTCGTTGCTCGTTGCTTGTGTAGCTGGCTTGCTTACGCTCATCACAATGCGATTCGCCTTCATATGGGGCCTCGGAATGAGCGGCGTCTCGACTGGCTGGCCTACCGCGATCGGTACTGGTTTGCTTGTGACTGCCCTCGTTTACCGAATGGCCCGCGAACGTTTGCTGCCCCTAGAAGAAAACAGAGTCTCGCGAGCGATCTTCGTCGTCTATAAACCAGCACTGCGCTGGGTGTTGGCTCACAAAGGCACGTTTTTAATGCTTCCCACTGCGGTCCTTATGATCGGACTCACCATTTGGCTGGGCTTTGACCGCATGACGATGCCACTAACCGTCACGATGAAGGCGGTTGGCGTCGAACCGAAAACGTGGCCCGCGTGGCAACGTCTCGATCGCACTTTCCCTGGAATCGGTCGCGAGTTCATGCCTCCACTCGACGAGGGATCGTTTCTATACATGCCGTCCTTATTACCTTCGACTTCGTTGACTCAAGTGCAAGAGGTAATCGCCCAACAAAATATGTCGCTTAAATCAGTCCCTGAAGTCGAGCATGTCGTCGGTAAAGCCGGTCGGGCCGAATCGGCCATCGATCCTGCTCCGATCAGCATGATTGAGACGATCGTCACACTTAAGGCTCCTGAGAAATGGCGAAGGATTATTGAAAAACGTTGGTATAGTGAACTTGCTTGGCTGAATTGGTGTCGTCCGGTACTGCGGAAGATTTGGCCTGAAGAACGTTCAATCAGCAAAGACGAAATCCTGGCGGAATTGAATCAGAAGGTCGCGATTCCCGGTGTGCTTCCAACATGGCTTCAGCCGATCCAAACCCGCATTGTGATGTTGCAATCAGGATTCCGCGCTATGATGGGCGTGAAGGTTTTTGGCAACGATCTTCACGAAATCGAACGCGTAGCGCTGCAAATGGAGCAGCTCTTGAAAAAAGTGCCCGGTGCGGTCGATGTTGGCCTTTCGGAACAAAATCCGAAAGATGAATTGAAA
>JBEBHM010000716.1:0-4479 GCA_040080875.1 Pirellula sp. | reverse complement strand
AGCCAACGATCGAATGAGCTTGAGGTAAAGGCCGTAACCACACTGGCCAACCTGATCTTCTACCACACAGATGACCCATGGGGCGTCTTCACCATTGGGGGAACCATTTCCAATCTTTACGGAGCCAAAATCGGTCTGGAACGAGTATTGCCCGGCGCGATGCGAGCTGGGCTAGCTGGGGAGCGAGTCGTAGGGATTTGTTCGCAGGCAGGCCACTATTCGAATCAGACTGTTGCAGGTTGGCTTGGAATTGGCACCGCCAATTTGATTGAGATTCCAACGGACGAGGATCTTTCCATGCGAGTCGACTTGCTTGAATCCAAACTAGACGAACTTTACAAAGAAAAAATCAAGGTTGCGTACGTTTGTGCCACTTTTGGAACCACCGATGGGTTTGGAATCGATGACATCGAGGCCATTCGACACGTGTTGAATGAAAAGAGCCACCAATTCGGTGTTCCTATACCGCAGTTGCACGCAGACGCGGCCGTAGGTTGGGCCCTGTCGATGTTGACCGACTACGATACGACCAAGAACTTGCTCAAAATGAGCGATGTACTGCTCGAATTGGTACGTAGAGTTCAAGTCAAGAATCGAGGTCTTCGGTTCGCAGACAGTGCGACGATAGACTTTCACAAGATGGGGCGAGGACACTATCCCTCGAGCGCCTTTATTGTCAATCGCCGCGAAGATCTCAAATTTCTATCGCGAAACGTATCCGACACTCCCTATTTTTCCGACGCGGATGCCAGTCGTGATCCTGCCTTGTTTACGTTGGAGTGTTCGCGGCCAGGACTCGGGCCCTATATCGTGATCGCATCGCTGAATGGCATTGGCTTGACAGGGTGGCAAATGCTGCTTGCCCGATCCCTCGAGTTAGCTCAACGTCTTAAAGACAAGCTCGCGAAACTGGATTATTGCAAAGTACTCAACTCTGGCACGTGCGGCGCTACGGTAAACTGGTGGGTGTTTCCGAAAGGCCGCAATGCCGAGGACATCTACCAACGACTGGTGAGCAACGAACTGACCCCCGAACAACTTGCCAGGTATCTGCCAGAAGTGCGAAGGCTTTTTGATAAGCGGCTCAAGATGATGGATCCGGCGCTGGATGCTCGTCTGGGATTCACCACCAGTTACGGCTATTGTCCCAATGGAATCGACATTCCAGCTTGGAAAGCAGTCTTTTTCAATCCGAAAACCACGGAAGAAATGGTGGATCGGATCGCATACAGTATCGAAGAACTCTAGTAGCACGGCAAACAATAAAAATTGGGGTTGAGGGTAGTGGATCTTGTTAATGTTAAAGATCCCTAAACCACAGGACCTTGAACAAGGTCCACTACCCAAAAATCTAAGTTGGATGAAGCATCAGTAACACCGCCGCTCCGCGTCGATGTAGGGTGGGGCGTGGGGCGTAACCGTGCGGCGTTGAAAGCACACGCGGCGTCGCGGAGCGACGCGGCTACAAATAGCTGGAATTCCTGATAACATAGGAGGCTGTCCGAATCTCGTTCCAAGGAAATGATGCTGTCACTATTTGCTCTATTGGCTCAGGTCGAGCTTCCCTCGGTGGCTGAAGAAACCCAAAAACTCGCTGGTCCCGTCAGCGGTTTGGGCCTACAAGTCACGCCACGCCCGTGGCTGGACTTCCCTACACTGATTTTAGGAAGCGTGGTCTTGATTGCGCTAGCCATCGCGTCGTCGGTAGCGCACTACATGACTCGTCAAGCGAGCACATCGGTCAACCCCGCATTGGTCCAAAGATTTGTCTTGCGGCTTTGGACTTGGTGGTTGATGTTTGCCATCTTGATCGCTGGCTTCTTCCTTCAACGCGTCGGTACGATCGTTCTATTTGGACTGGTCTCGTTTTGGGCTTTTCGCGAGTTCATTACGATGACACCAACGCGGCGGGGAGATCATCGAGCCCTATTTTGGAGCCTGGTCGTTTTTACTCCGCTGCAATACGTTTTGATCGGGTTGTCCGGTATCAATTTCGGAAATGGACCTGTCGACCTTTACCCTATCTATTCGATCATGATCCCCGTGTACGCGTCTTTGTTTATTCCGGCTAGGATTGCCATTGCAGGTGATCACAAACGCTTTCTTGAACGATCGGCGCAAATTCAAGCAGGCCTATTGGTTTGCGTTTTTTGCCTCTCGTTTGCCCCAGCCTTGTTGGACTTAAAACTCGTCCGAGGTGGCGTGCCTTGGACTGGCAGCAACGCCGGTCTGCTTTTCTATTTTGTGGTCATAACTCAAATTTCGGATGTGTTCCAATGGGGCTGGAGTCGAATCTGTCGCCCGAACATCATCGCGAAAGACGTTAGCAGTTCGAGAACTTGGGATGGTTTAGCGTTTGGAGCGCTTTCCACTGGGATAGTCGGGGCGATGCTTTACTCGGTTACCCCTTTTAAACCCTGGGAAGCCGCCGTGATGAGCATTGTGGTTGCGACGCTTGGGTTTGCAGGCGGAATGACGATGAGCGCGATCAAGAGAGATCGGGGCGTTCATGACTATGGCACGTTGGTCATGGGGCACGCTGGCGTTTTGGATCGAATCGATACCCTCTGTTTTTCGGCTCCGGTCTTCTACCATTTGACTCGATTCTTTTTCACTTGAAAGCACTCCAACGTTGTGGACTGACACGCATGCGCATTTAGCCGACGAGACGCTCTTTCCCATCCTGGATCAGATCATCGAACGGGCAACGAGCCGTGGGGTCTCACGGCTCGTTTGCGTGGCGGTCGATGCCGCCACTTCCACAATGGCGAAAGAAATCGCTGAAAAATACAGCAGCGTGTGGGCTTCGGTCGGTATCCACCCCAACTACGCACATCTCGCAACCGACCGGGACTGGGATACGATTTGTCAACTTGCTAGCCATCCACGGGTCTGCGCGCTGGGCGAGACCGGCTTGGACTTGCATTGGGATGATTGCCCATTTGCCGTCCAACAATCCAACTTTGCCCGCCACATTGCCCTGAGCAGACAAACCAATCTACCTTTGATCATTCACATGCGTGACTGCGAGTCCGAAATGGTTGACTTCCTGAAATCTCAATCGGATGGCCATCCGATGGGTGGCGTCATGCATTCTTTTTCGGGCAGTTCGGAAACCGGCCTGGAGTGTTTGAAACTCGGACTTTACGTCAGTTTTGCAGGAATGTTGACGTACAAGAAATCGCAACCCTTGCGTGACACGGCCAAAACGATCCCGATCGATCGACTCTTGGTAGAAACGGATTGTCCTTACTTGAGCCCTGAGCCTCATCGATCCAAACGCCCCAATGAGCCCGCCAACGTTGTCTACACAGGCCAATGCTTGGCGCAAACCATGGACATTCCGGTCACCGAGCTTGCCAAACACACAACCGAAAACGCTCTTCGACTGTTTTGGCGAATGGATCGGTGAATCTGTGTACAATTTAGCGGTTGGTAAGGAAAGCCTCCCTCGTTCCGCATCCTTAAAAATATGTACCCCAATAATTCTTCCTTCGATCAATGGATCAAACCGCCCCTTGAGGACGTTTGGTATTTGACCGGCCCAACGGCCTCGGGCAAGAGTCGTGTGGCGATGCGATTGGCCGAAAAGATTGACGCGGAAATCATCTCGGTCGATTCGATGGCCGTTTACCGCGGCATGGATATCGGGACAGCCAAACCGTCCAACCACGAGCGAGAACGCATCCCCCATCACTTAATCGATGTCGTCGATCCCACGATGGACTATAGCGTATCGCAGTTTGTAACCGATGCGCACGAGCAGGCATCGAAAATCCGGTCGCGTGGTAAGCAAGTCCTTTTGGTCGGCGGCACTCCGCTCTATCTCAAGTCGTTGATGTGCGGAATGTTTATGGGGCCACCTGCCGATTGGGAATTCCGATCTGCAGTCGAAGCGGACGTGGCCGCCTACGGGATCGAATCCCTACGACAGCGACTGGAACAAGTCGATCCGCTTTCGGCCTTCAAAATACTTCACGGAGACGTTCGTCGCATGACACGAGCTTTGGAAGTGCTCAAGATTACCGGACGTCCACTGAGTCATTGGCAAAACCAATTTGAACAACAATGTGAACCCAAGGGATGCAAGAGCTTTGTTTTGACATGGGATCGACATGCTCTGCATGAACGGGTCAATCGGCGCGTGGACAATATGTTTGAGCATGGATTGCTGGCAGAAGTGCAATCGTTGATTCATACCTACGGTCGGCTTGGACGCACCGCATCGCAAGCAGTCGGTTACAAGGAACCGTTGGAGTTTATGCAAGGGCTCGTCGATCGAGCTTGTATGATCGACAAGGTCAAAGCGCACACGAGACAACTAGTTCGTCGACAGGAGATGTGGTTTCGTTCGATGCCGATGTTCCAACGCTTGGCAATTGAACGGGAGTCGGATCTGGATCGCGATTTGGAACAATTTTCAATTAGGAATTCCTAGTTGCTGCGGCAGAGTTGCGTAGCAACTCTGCTACTTCTGAA
>JBEBHM010000715.1:0-4482 GCA_040080875.1 Pirellula sp. | reverse complement strand
GGTAAATATTACTATTTGGAACAACAACATCATGCTCAAACTTCGAAACAAATTTTTTCCGTTGAGCGTTTATTTGGCTTTGATCTTGTCCAATAGCGAACCCGTGGATGCCCAAGTTCCCAAGCCGAATCAAGACGAGGCACTGGTATCGATGGCACCGTTGCCGGATCCCTTAGTCGGCTCGAGCGGGGGGAGAATCTCAGATCCAAGTCAGTGGGCTGCTCATCGCAATTACTTGGTCAATCTCATTGCGGAACATGAATATGGTCTGCAACCGACCGAAAAAGCCAGCGTAACATGGGATGTCGTTGAGCAAGGATTGATGAACGACGGGAAAACCAAGCGTACGCAATTGGTGGTCCATTGGAAGACCGCTGCCGCAAGCATGGATGTGGACTTTGCAATTTTCGCTCCGAATCCATCGGGAAACGCGAAAGGATGTTTTCTCGGACTCAATTTCCAAGGGAATCATACGGTTCATGCAGATCCTGCGATTCGGTTGCCCAAGAGCTGGTTGGCCAACAATTCAAAGACAGGTGTTACCAACAACCAAGCCAACGAATCGAATCGAGGCGGGCAAGATCAACGATGGCCCATCCGAGAAATCAACGAACGGGGCTATGCGGTCGCAACCGCTTACTATGGCGACATCGATCCCGATTTCCACGATGGCTTTAAGAATGGAGTCCATGCGCTGTTTCCAGATTTTGTCGCATCGCCCGAACATCCGAATCGCTGGGGAACGATCTCGGGCTGGGCTTGGGGAATGTCGCGATTGCTGGATGTCCTCGTTCAACAACCGGGCATTGACCCGAATCGAGTGGCTGCCATCGGTCACTCGCGGCTTGGCAAAACTGCTTTGTGGGCGGGCGCAACCGACACACGTTTTTCGATTGTCATTTCGAACAATTCAGGGTGTGGCGGCGCTGCCCTTGAGCGACGAAACTTTGGCGAGACCGTTGCCAAGATCAATTCGTCCTTTCCACATTGGTTTTGTCCGAATTTTAGCAAGTACAACCAAAACGAATCGGCCATGCCATTTGATCAACATACGCTGGTAGCGTGCATGGCACCTCGTCCGGTGTATATAGCCAGCGCCACACAAGACCTTTGGGCCGATCCCAAAGGAGAGTACTTGAGCGGCTGGCACGCCGGCCCTGTTTACAAATTGCTAGGCTATCAAGGATTGCCTTCGGAGGAGCCGCCACAGGCCGACAAAAGCGTTGGAGATCGCATTGGATACCACAACCGTACTGGAGCGCACGACATTTTGTCCTACGATTGGCAACAGTACATGAATTTTGCTGATCGGCATTGGAACAAGTAGATTGGCCTGTAAGCGAGGAGCGTTGAATGATACGAGTTGGATTGGTTGGAATTGGATTCATGGGCTGGATCCATCAGTTGGCTTATAGGCGAAGCAAGCTCGCCAGTTTGTCCGCGTTTTGTTCGAGCGACCCAAAGAAACGCGCTGGGGATTGGCGCGGAATCCAAGGTAATTTTGGACCTCCCGGTGAGCAGATTGCGGTCGAAGGCATCGAAGTTTTTGATTCGTTAGAGGCGATGGTACGTTCGCCGAACATAGACGTAATCGACATTTGTCTGCCACCGCATTTGCATACTTCCGCTGCGATGCTTGCGATAGAGCACGGAAAAGACGTCTTCTGCGAGAAGCCATTGGCGCTCTATCCGAAAGACTGCCAACAAATCATGAGCGCAGCCGAACGCAAGGGACGAATCGTATTGGCCGCCCATGTTTTGCCCTACATGGGCGCCTTTGCCTATGCAACGGAGCTAGTCAAAAACAAGACCTACGGAGCGCCGATCGGCGGATACTTCAAACGCATCATTTCGGATCCGACTTGGATTCCGGACTTCTATTCCAAAGACAAAATCGGCGGTCCATTAGTCGACTTGCATGTGCATGATTTGCATTGGATTCAATTGCTTTTCGGCAAGCCCAAGGGAGTGCATGCGGTGGGCAGAATGCATGGAGAAGTCGCAAAATTTGTTCATGTAGTGTACGACTTCGGAGATGCCAATATAGCCGTAAGCAGTTCTTCGGGTGTGATCGATGGGCCCGGTCGCCCGTTCACGCACGGCTTCGAACTACATCTGGAGAACGCCACGCTGCAACACGAGTTCGCGGCTTTCAGCGATGCGGCCGAGACGATGCCGCTCAAAATCGTAACCAGAGATGGGCAAGTGATTCGCCCCGAGTTGCCGGCAGCCGACGAAGTGGATGCGTTTGTGGCCGAGATCGATGATATGGCCGCCAGCGTTGCGTCACGAAAGCCAGCCTCACGACTAAGTGGTTCATTGGCTGCTGAAGCCATCGAACTGGCGATCGTCATTCAGGACCAATTGTCTAACCGATAGCGATCTCTAAGCAGTCGAACCACGCCTGATGATGGTCGTTATTTGGTTATTTGGTTGTTTGGAGGTTGAATTCGTTTTTCTTACCGGCTTCGACTCGCTGAACCAGTTTGGTCGTTTCTGGATTTCCATATTTGTCGGAGATCCGAGGTTTTCTGCCATTGGACAGGTCAACGTTTTCGGCAGCCCGCCCCATGAACTTATCCCCGTGAACGGCAGAATCTTTGAGGATGATTCGATGGTTTCCAACCGAAGCACCTGCCGTTTTTCCATCGTCGGTCAACAATTTGAATCGACCTTGGCTGTCGGTCTCACCGAAGGATCGAGCACCGTCCGTTTCCGGCCAAAACTCTACCAGGATCTTATCCAATGGTTTTCCATCTTGGGTGGTTACAGTTCCCTCGACTGCTGCAAATTGAATCCCACCTCCGCATCCGACTGCGAAAGGCAACAATCCGATCAGGCAAATGGACACCAGCTTACACGAAACGCTCACGTTTTAACTCCAAATCAAAATCTAGTAATTTACGACACAAGTCGTTGAACGCCACCGCGAACACAGACACCGCGAACACAGACACCGCGAACACAGAGATCACGAACACGAACTTACTCGTTCCCAGGCTCTGCGGCTCTGCCTGGGAACGCAGCGTCTTGGAGGCTCTGCCTCCCGAGAAGCCGTGTCCCCTGTCACGACGGCAGGCGGAGCCTGCAATGCATCTGGTTCCAGTCAGAGCCTGGAACCAGATCGTCACGGAAAGCGTTATTGTTCGTCGTTAACTACTTCTCCACCAGCTCGCGTTCCCATGCCTCGCAAAACGATCGGTGAAACCGATTGGGAAATAAAACGGATCGAACCGTCGCCCAGTCCAAAATTCGCTCCGCCGGTGTGCATGCTACCAAAAGCATTGATACGATCTTCGAACAACAACTGTTGCGTGCCTCCGCCGAGGGTATCGAAGTTGGTCGGCAGTCGGTAGTTGATTGGCACGCTCGTGCCGAGGTGAGCATCCCCTTCGCCGCCAAACCAAACCCATCCCCAGTCTCTGATTCTGTCGTCGACAATGGGGCTGGAATCAAAAACGGGATCGAAGTACTGGCGTTCACCGATCATCAGCGTATTGCTTGAACCGTCCGTGAGATCTCCCAATCCATATCGTTTGCAACGCGTGAAAGCGCCATCCGCCGCTCCACCAATTCCGGGTGCTGGAACAACGTTCAACGGGTTGAACAAGCTTGGTCGCGTGAAGGTGTTATTTCCGCGTGGATACGCCCGAGTACCAGCACAGCCAAAGTAATGTCCGCGGAAGTACTTGCCGTTATCCGCTGCCGTTGTTGCTTCGTTCCAAGCACCACCTGGGTTGGATGGGCACATCAAAGTTGACACCACTTGTTTCAAAAACCAGTTTCCAACCCAATCCGTTGTGGGAGTCACTCGGTCTTTTTGATTGTTTGCAAAATTGAATTGGTCGTACCAGTCATACAGCGCCGTTTGTTCGACAAACGGAAGCACAGCATGTTGCCATGGATAACGTCGATTTTGAGGCGCGGGCGTACCAGGTTTGCCTAAATCTGGATGAGGAAAGGATCCGTCATTTCGAAGAATTCCGTAGGGAAATTTCCTGTGTGCATCATGGTGAAGGTGAAGAGCCAACGCCAATTGCTTTTCGTTGTTGCTGCACTGCATCCTTCGCGCTGCTTCGCGCGCCGCTTGCACAGCAGGCAGAAGTAGTCCAACTAAGATGCCGATGATGGCAATCACCACCAGCAATTCAACCAATGTGAACCCCAACTTACGCCGTCTCATAGGCAGCTCCTAAAAACAGAAGAAAAGAACCTAGTCAATTTCCATAGAAAACAAGATTTGAGGTGATTTGCCTCATCAATGTCACCTATCATATCCGGCCGGGTGAAATAGTCTTTCGTTTTCATCTCCGAGACGATATTGCACATCTATCTGATTGTTAATCGCAATGAAGGCTATTCGAAACGAATCCGAGATGATCATCTCGGGGGAAAGCATTGACTTGCCACTTTTATTGCGAGTCGCATCGATTCGTTCCCATAGCGCTTCACGGATATCGTGGCATTCGCACAGTTGTTATG
>JBEBHM010000714.1:0-4483 GCA_040080875.1 Pirellula sp. | reverse complement strand
GCCTTGGGCTGAGAAAGCAAATTGGATATCAGAGAATGCATTGTCCAGCCGGCCCGATCCGAAAATCGGTTTGGCTGGACCGAATCGAGTGAGGCAAGAGAATTGGACATGGAAGAGTAACAATCAGGAACTCGATTCAGAAACTACCATCGCGTTGAATACGGTTGAGGCACAGCCCACCATTCATCGAAGTGATCGGTCAACGGAGTTCTCTGTTCTGTTTTGGGCTTGGGTCGGTTCAATCGCCTTGGTTGCAACTGGGTTTCTTGTTCGCTATTCGATCTTTCGACTTTGGCTGCATCGGGCGACTTCGCAAACTTTGGCGCACGTTGATCGCATCGCCAGCGATTTGTCGGTTCAGCTTGGACTGCGCCGTGCTGTTCGCGTTCGCGTACTGGACGAGCCGCTCGGCCCTGCCGTCTTCGGTGTTCGCCATCCGACCATTTTGTTGCCTCGACTTTTGGTGGATGAAATGGAGTCGGCCGAGCTCCGAGTTTTGATTGCGCACGAGATGATTCACGTACGGCGCGGCGATCTTTATTGGGCGTTATTGCAATCGGTGGTTCGGAGCTTGTGGTGGTTTCATCCCATGGTCTGGGTAGCTTGCTTACGGCTGAGCCAAGAATCGGAACGCAGTTGTGACGAAGAAACGATTTCAAGTTTGAAGTGCGACGTAGGAACGTACGCACGTTGTTTGGTAAAGGTTTTGGAGCACAAGCATCGGTTGTATGTTGCTCCGGCATTGCCGGGGGTACGACCAGTGCAAATCACAGTCAATCGTTTGGAGAGGATTATGAAATTGAAGCATGGAGGCTACCAACGCAACCCACGTTGGATGTTGGGCGCGACGATCGTGTTCGGATTGTTGTTGGCACCGGGAGCCAGGTTGACAGTTGGCCAACAAGCGGCATCGAAACCGGAGGCAATCTCGGATGCGAAACCATCGATCGATTCAACATCAAGTATTTCAGCGACCGAGGCGAAACGCGATGAACCGCAGGGAACCTGGACCGCACTCTATCCCATCGACAAAACGATTCACAATATCGTACGCGATGGGTTCGCCCCACCCGATGAAGCCGAAAACACACTGCTCTCAATGCTTGCGGCATCTCAAGTACAGCCAGCAACCAGAGCAACAAAGACCAATTCAAAGGACTCTCTACTGCAGGGACAAGACAACGTCAAGTTGCAACCGGTTGCGGCCTTACCAGTTCCTGTTCAAAGAGAGAAAGGTTTGACGGATAGTACCAAAGCGGCTCAAGTCATCAAGGTCGGCGACATCTTGGGAGTATGCATCGATGGCGTTTTGCCATGGACACCTTTGGACAAAGATACCCAACGCGCTCTAGGTTTTCCGATTGTAGTTCAACATGACGGGAATATCTCGTTGCCATCGGTGAACCCATTTCGGGTTGCAGGGAAGACCGTTGAAGAGGCAATACAGATTACAAGACAACAATATTTGGATGCGAAAATATTCTCCAAGCCATCCGAGATTCGGGTGGCAGTGACAATCATGAAAAGGAATTCTGATGCCAACGCACAAGGCAAGAATACATCGGGTGAGTCGCCGACCGTGCGGTCTGATTTGACCTCAAGAAAACCGATCATCGGAACCTATGCTGATTCCACGGGGGCCGGAGGCCTCAGTCAAGACTTTGCGCTGGCTGGTCACGTGCTTAAGACGTCATCCAAACAGTTGGACTTTACCTCCACAAAACTGACCATGGGATCCTTTTCTGATTCCAAGGGGACCACCAAGTGTGTCATCGTGACGGGTCATAACGACGTTCATCGTTCTGTGAGAACGGAGCTAGAACGCGCCGAAAAATTTGGTTTCAAGCGAATCGTTTTAAGCCTAAAGTTGTTCTCCGGCTTTCAGGAACTGAATGTTTCTGGAGTCGAGTGGACAGGCAAGGAAACTCAATTTGCATTCTTGGAGTCAAAGCAGATGGACGCATTGGTAAACTCTGCTAAAGACAGCATGACCCTACTTTCGGCACCGAGCTTGTGCGTTTTAAACGGCATTCAAGGTATATGCAAAACTGGTTCCGTTGCTCCAATAGCCAACGACCATGGCGTTGCGTTGGCTTCCGGCGAGTTCGTCGAAGTTGGCATTGAATTCGAAGCCACTCCAACGCTCAAACCTGACAAGAGTATTCAATTGAATATCAAGATGACTCAAACGGAACTCTGGCAACCGCCAACGACGAACAACCTGCCGCAGTCCCTCAGCAAGGCAGAAATGGCGTTCACCCCCAATATTCCGATTGGCAAAACATTTGTCATGAGGACGTCGGTGAGCAATCCGAAAAACCCCAAGCAAGGCAAGTGTTTGATGGCTCTAGTCCAGTGCGCCGAGATTGACACATTGGAATCCCATGCATCGCCGGCAGCCTACAGCGTGAAATCTCAACAAGTTCCGGCGCTGGACTCAGAGGACAAACCGGTGGTGACCGAGGTCAATGTTTTTGAACCTCCTGAAAGCAAACAGTATCCGGACGTGATACAAGAAAAAGATCAGGACATCCCTTTTATTCGAGGCGGGGTCGACGACAGGGATTGGGTGCCCAGAGCGCTACAACGACGCAACCCAGGCAAACCATTTTCGATTACACAACCACTTTCCAAAATTCACGATGACCGGCTAGAAACCTTTTTGAGTGAACTTGCGGTAGTTCCATCCGAAATCAAAAGTGACGGGCGGCAGATATTCTTCTTTCAAGTGGGGCTGGCGCGATAGCCTTCCAAAGAGGTAAAATCCGTAACAGTTTGTCGGGATTACGTTTAGTGCTCTAACTTCTTAATCGAGTAAGCAGCCCTTTATTGAAACGCAGAGATCGCAAAGGGCCCAGAGGAGCGGATCTCTGCGAACTCTGCGCTCCCTGCGTTTTGAAGAAAAGACCTTCGATCCGGAATATCTTATTTGGATTACAATGTGTGCTCGTAGTTCGAACAGAGGGATCATCGAGTTAGTTTCGTCCCGTGAAAATCATCAGTGATCACAAATGAATTGGAGTATGCAAAACTTGCTCGTTAGGAGATTTGTCCATGGGGTTGGAGCAGTTTTGCTTGGGTTCGCGTGCGAGAGTCCGAATCTCCTGTCGAACGAAATTTCCCTCAACACGTCAGACAACGAAAGTATCATCGGCATCGCACAGCTGTTTCTGAAGGAGCATTGTATTCGGTGCCATGGCCCTGACGTGTCCAAGGGAGAGTTACGGCTCGACCAATTGGATGCCGACTTGAATCAGCCATCGAACTTCGAACGGTGGCGGGAAATTGTATCGCGTGTGCAATCCGGTGAGATGCCTCCTAACAAGGAACCGCGACCTCGACCCGAGCAAGTTGCCGATGTGGTGAAACGGCTTACCGATCGTCTCGATGAAGCCTCCTCGGCGCAGCGAACCGAGGGGCGCGTGGTTCTGAGGCGGCTCAATCGAGTCGAATATGAAAACACCGTTCGCGATCTCTTCGATGTGAACTTGTCAATTAAAGAGATGTTGCCCGAGGATACGATTTCGCATGGCTTTGACAACGTAGGCGCGGCGCTCAATGTCTCGCCTGTACTCATGGAACGATACCTCGATGCAGCCGATGCTGTGATCACTGAAGCGATCGCGCCGGTTCACAAGCTGACGAACAAGTCGGAGCGTTTCGATCTCTACGATTCACTCCCCAAATGGTTCGTGGCAGGCGTTTGGAAACGGGATGATGGAGTCATATTGTTCCGCAATAGCGGCGATTCGGCGTCGGACCTTAGGCAGTTCAAGGCACCTGCACCAGGACGCTACCGATTTAGAATCGCGGTTTCGGCTCACAATTCAGAAACGCCACTACCGTTCGCAGCCTTGCTCGGCAATTTCGTTGTGAGCGGAAATTTTTCGCGACACTTAGGTTACTTCGATGCGCCTCCCGGCGAGCCCGCCATCATCGAGTTCGAAGAACGGCTTGTTGCCAAGAACGACACGATCAAAATCACACCCGTGGCTTTGCCGTTCGTCTACCTCAAGCAAGAGACGATGCAGGACTACCCTGGGCCAGGCTTGCACGTTCACTGGATGGAAGTCGAAGGTCCATTTCCTGAAGAATGGCCAACCCACAGTTACCGCCGTGTGTTCGGCGATGTTGATCCGAAATTGGGCACGCACGCTGACGCAGTCAAGTTGTTACGGGAGCTGCTGCCGAAAGCATTTCGCCGTCCCATTGCGGAATCTGAAGTCACACCGTTTTCGTCGATCGTCGCTAAATCGTTAGACAACGGACTGTCGTTTGAGGCTGCATTGCGGACAGGCTATAAGGCGGTGCTTGCCTCGCCCAAGTTCCTTTACTTCAGAGAGCCAACAGGTAGCCTGGATGACCATGCACTTGCATCGCGACTATCCTATTTCCTTTGGAGCACGATGCCTGACGAGACTCTTTTTGAGTTGGCACGAAACGGGTCGTTGCACCAACCTGAAGTGCTGTACACCCAAGTGGA
>JBEBHM010000090.1:0-16803 GCA_040080875.1 Pirellula sp. | reverse complement strand
TTCATTGAAAGACAAGGGATTTGCTATCGATGAGTCTTTGATGCGCGCCGAGATCGACCTCTATCACGGCGACCTCGTCTCCGTAGGCCGAGGAGAAATCTTGTTCCTCCACGACTCGGTGTCGAATCTACCTGTGGCATAGGCTTCCAGCCTGTGAAGACATAGGAGGCTTTCCCGCTTTCCAACATCACAAATCATTCGATTAATTGAGCCTGAGGCGCTAGCCGATCGATCACGAAACTCGGCTAGCGCCTCAGGCTCAACACAAACCCAGCGAATGACTTGCGACGAAAGTGGGAAGATCTCATAGGGCACACAGGCTGGAAGCCTATTCCACGTGCTTACAAAGCGAAGCGCATATCGCGAAGCTGCTCACGTGTTTCTTGTTCCGATAGCAATGCGATAAAGGCTTGAACTTCAGGTCGTTGCAATCGAACCTTGGGAATGACGAAGTCATATTGTTCATCCTGAAATGGGACGAAGGCCAGGTTGCTCGATCGCGCGGTGGCTTCGATGGCGATACCCCAGTCGGCTCGGTGTTGAACAATGGCGGCAGCCACTGCGCTATGATTGCTGGGTTGGTTCGCATACCCCTTGGGCTTCGCATCCACCAAGAAACGATCGATCAGAATTCTGGTTCCGCTCCCTTGATTGCGGCTGACCATCACGATGGAGGTATCGGACTTGGCCATCGACACAATTTCGGAAGCAGTTCGCCCATCGAATCTACTATCACCCTGCCGATAGACAACTCCTTGCGAGCGACCATAACCTCGGACAAGTGTAACGTCGTCGTTTAGGAACGATTGATTGTAGGTGTTTGTTTGAGGATCCAACAAATGAATTCCAGCCACATCGCACTCGCCGCGTTTAGCCGCCCGCAAACCCGCCGAACTTCCGATCGTCAGCAGCTTCGAACGGATACCACGTTGCTGAAGCTGCGTGAGCAAATAATCAAGCCCTACACAATGGCTGCCGATGACAATGAGATCGGCTAGTTCTAGACCATGGCCAATCAAACGAACTTGAACCTTTTGACCAGCCTCCACGAATTCGGTATGACGCCCAATGGTGACAAAGCCATCAGAGAGGCCGAATGCTGTGACCGAACCAGAGCCTTTGCCCATAGGAAAGGCTGAAAGTCCGTTGTCTGATTTGACGAGTCCAACAAGCAGATATTCAGTTCGCCCGATTTCGGAATTGGTCCGAATGGCCATCGTCGCCGACACCGTTTCATTCGACTTGGTTTTCCGCCCAGCGAGCAATCGAATCACCGGAGCGACAAATTCATGGAAGGTGAAAATCGCTGATGTTGGAAAACCTGGAAGGATTACGACCGGTTTGCCTGCCGTGACAGCAATGCAGATGGGCTTGCCTGGCTTGAGAGCAACTCCATGAACGACGATACCCGGGTCGTTCCATTCTGCGACAACTCGATAGCACAAGTCGCCTTTGCCTTTGCTGGTTCCTCCCGACAACAACACGACGTCGGAATTTTTGATGGCCTCGGTCAATATCGCACGAAGGGCATCTGTATCGTCGCGAACAATCCCACCGAACTGAGGAATCCCTCCCAATTCGCGCACGGCATCGGCCAGGACCTGCGAATTGGAATCATAGACGGCAGCTAGACGCATCGGCTGGCCAGGAGCAATAATCTCGTTGCCCGTGGAGATGATCGTCACGCGCGGCTGACGCCAGACGTCGACAAACTCTTCACCCAACGCGGCAAGAACTCCTGTTTCGCGACTTGTCAAAACTGTCCCTGCTCGAAGCACCGTTTCACCGCGAGCGATATCGGTGCCCGCAAACGCAATTCCAAAACCGGGGGTGACGGCTCGATGCACCCAAACGCGGTGGTCTCTTTCCTCGGCATGCTCGATCATCAGAACTGCGTCGGCACCTCGAGGCAGCATACCGCCAGTCGCAATCGAAACCGATTGTCCTGGTCCAACCTCCACGGTCGGCACGGAACCTGCATCCAACGATTGTGGCAGGAGTTGGATCGATCGCGGAGCCATCTCGCTCGCACCGAACGTATCCGCTGCTTGTACCGCGTAGCCATCGAAGTTGGAACGATCAAATCCTGGTACGTCTACTTGAGCCAGAACATTCGCAGCCAGCACGCGGCCCAAAGCGTCACGAACCGGAATTCGTTCGATGCCCAACGGACGCAGTGTCAGGGCGGATCGGAATCGGATCTCGGCTTCGTCGCGGTCAATGACATTAAGAAATTGTTCCTGATCGGACATCGTTCCACTTTCGTCGCAAGTCTTTCACTGGCTTTGTGTTGAGCCTGAGGCGCTAGCCGAGTTTTGTGATCGATCGGCTAGCGCCTCAGGCTCAATAAAGCGAATGATTTGTGATGATTAAACGGCAAGATCTCCTTGTTTTTCGCACAGCGTATCTACATTAAATCGCGCAGATAGAAATGGTGTTTGCCGAGTTTGCCACCGTAGTTGCCGGCCGTGATTCGGACGATACTAGTGGATGCTGCGGCCGCATGGAGACCGCGTTTCATGGCTGATTGAACGGCTTCAAACGATAGTCCATCGATTACGATCTCATACACAGCATGGCAGTTGGGTGGCAGCTCGGATTTCGTTAGCCCTCGTAAGGTAGGGCAATACGCATCGTTGGTACTGGCCTTGAGTTTGGGATATCGCGAACCGACCTTGCTTCCCGAACGCACGATGCCACCCGGAAACGGCAGTGCAACGTCCTGGCCAGTGCCGATTGCGACCACAGCGGCTTCTGCCGCCGCTAACGCGGAGGAAGAATTGGTCCCACAGATCAATAGGTTTCCACCAGCCACGCCGGTGACCGTTCCGAAGTAATCCTCACACACAAACTCACCATCCATCGTCGGAATACGCCAGAAGCGACGGTCGTCGAATTTCTTGGCCACTTGATAGCCATCTCCGAAGTAGCGAATGCCGCCGCCGATACGAATCTGCTTTTCCTTTGGGCAATCGCTGATACCGTTGTAACAAGCCGACGTCGGACTTGTGAGAATGCACTGGCCGACACGACTCTGGAGTGCTTTGCTCAAAGCATCGATGCTAAAGCCAAAGACAAGCACAGAAACACCCGGTCGACCGTCTGGGGTTTCACCTGCCGCAACGCTGCGCTCGATGGCGGCCTCGACATCGCACGCGATGACACTGGTAGCGTTGCCGCACATGACCGTCGCGGCGATGGTTGCCCAACGCGGGCTATCGGCAGTGATGATTAGTCTCGCGGCTTTGATCGGAAACGCTTCCGCAAACGTATCGACAATCTCGACGCCGTTCAGTTGGAGTGGCGTTGGTTTGGCCTCAGGAATCAGGGCCTCAGGAATCAGGGCCTCAGGAATCAGGGCCTCAGGAATCAGGGTCTCAGAAGTCGGGGTCTCAGGAGTCGGGGTACTCATAGGGTCGGAATCACGCACGATTCATAGAGGTAACTCAGATCCACAGGATAATTTCTCCAACGGATGGAATAGTACTTTTCGAACCACTCCTGAATATCCGTTTCGACCTCATGATCATAGTTCGGCTGGACATGGAGAGTCTTCCCGATGAGTGTTTCGCGGATCTCGCCTTGTTCCACCAGGATTCGACCGGACTTGATCACCACACGCGGCATCTCGAACATGATCTCTTTGTTCTCATGCGGCGTATAGATGGTGATATCGGCATCGGCACCCACTCCGAGATGGCCCTTGTTTTTCAATCCCAGGATCTTGGCCGGGCCAGCCCTGGTGATGATGGCAATTTCATTGAGCGTATATTCGCGATCGATTTCCCATAGCGTCGACCGCTGACGAATTTCCGGCGGGCAGGTTTTGAGGATATCGTGTCGATACGTTCGATCCATCAAGAAACGAATGATCTGCGGATAAGCCAAGAAAGAGCCGCCGTTGGGGTGATCGGTACTCATGACCACTCGCCATGGATCTTTGACCAATAGATACCACTCCAAACCGATGGCCCACTGCAGTGAATGGACTAGCGATTTGTTGCGGTACTTGATGGGTGTGATCCCGCAGCCCGATTCCATTTCGGTGTCGCTGCTGAACCACTTGCCTCCGTAGACCTTGGATAGAAAGTAACCCAACGGTCCGTCACCGGTCATGCTGGTCGTTTCACCGAACAGCACCTGACCAACATCGATGGTAATATTCGGATTGGCATTGACGTACTCGGCCAGTGGAACGACTTTGCTGTTGAAGGTGTTTTCGTCGCCATCGCCACCACCATAACTATGAAACTGAATGTGAGTAATGTGACCACGATGTCCCTCCAAACTTCGCATGGTATCGAGCGTCGTTTCCCAGTTGCCTGGCATTCCCAGATTGTTGCAGTGAATATGGACTGGATGCGGTAATCCGAGTTCCGTGGCTGCTTGTGCGACTCCGCTGATGATCTGCCTGGGGGTCACTCCAAAATGATCCACTTTCGAATCCAGGCCGCTAACGTTACCTGCTTGCTTTGACTTCCAGACTTCGACGCCACCGGGGTTGACCAGCTTAGGGGCATAGCCTTTGGTGGCAGTCAGCAGCCATGCAACGAAGGCTTTCAGTTTTTGCGGCTCGTTTTTCATGAGGGATTGCATCACGTAGTGATTGTTGCCCATGAGCACATAAAAGCCCTTGTCGATGCACGGCGTATCTTCAAATTCTTCATGAGCGTGTCGTGCTCCGAGCGGTGGAATAGCCGCATCGAACGCCGTTGTATATCCCATGGCTGCGTATTTGTAGCCGGTTGCAAAGGTACTTGGTACGCTTCCCAGCGAGCCGCTATGCGTGATATTCGTTCGAGGCATCTGTTCGCCTCGTCGTTTTTCTTCAGGGCGCATTTTGCGAGCGATGTTGACCTTCGGCCCGGCGATGTGGCAATGCATATCGATGCCGCCGGGCATGACTACCAGCCCGCTGGCGTCAATGGTGCGAGACGGACGTATCGAAGCATCGGCGGGCGCATCGACGATTCGTCCGTCAAGAACCCAAATATCTCGCACATCACCATCGATGCCGCTGAGCGGATCGTAAACAAGGCCTTGGGAGATTTTTGTGTAGTCAAGTGAAGTCATTTCAGTTTTACCCAGTCACTCCCAAGATTTTTTTAACCCTCTCTTCGATCTCGGTCAGCACGTCATAATCGCTTGGGTGAGGCGATGCAAAGGCAGGACGAAGCGGAATCGGCACGTCGTCCATCCGATACACTGTGCCGCCGGTGTTGATGCCGTACGTTGCTACTGTAAAAGCTACCGTCGCTGCTCGTGTCGTCGGTGTTTCCTTGGTGTCGAGGGCAATGAAAGGTATCGATGAGAGGTGTTCTCGTGCGGGCTGCGAGAAATTCGCCATGGGATCACAGGCAATCGT
Organism: Pirellula sp.; assembly: GCA_040080875.1. GTDB lineage: Bacteria > Planctomycetota > Planctomycetia > Pirellulales > Pirellulaceae > JBKCUI01. Next base: position 11,438 of record JBEBHM010000090.1, on the reverse strand, counting down.
CATGCCGCAGTCGGCTTCTCGATTGGCCAGCGTATCGGACGTGGTGTACTCACCCGGATTGAAACGAGGATAACCGCGAGAATGATTCACTCCGAACGGATAGCCAGTTCGCCACGCGACAACATTGTCCGCTCCCGTTACATTTCCGTGTCCCCTATTTGGTTTGGCCACAAACCGAGTGTGTGCGTTCATGTCGCGTGTCAAAGCCAGCAGCGCCTCGCTGTTGACGTGCTTGCCTCGCGTCATGGTGAGGCCCATTCCAAAGAATATCACTCCGAACTTGCAGGCCTTCATGCGTTCCATGAGATCGGTCCAAACCGAGAACTCAACACCCGTTTCCCGATGCACAAGTGCCGGATCTAGTTCGATTCCCTTGGCAAGGGCTCGCAAAGTCCAAAGGGCTTCGAAGTCTTTCTTGGGCTTGATCTGAATAAAGATGTCTGCCGCCTTGGCGCTCTTGGTTCTTCGGACATCCACGATCACACAGGTGCGATCCTTGCGACCGTTGGGGAGGAACATTCCCTTGGGCATCAAGCTGTATTTTGTGAAATGGCGAGGATGACTTTCCGCAGGATTCGAACCCCAAAACATAATCATGTCGCCGCGATTGGCCACTTCACCCAACGAGCAAGTCACTTCACCGACGCCTTGAAAGGCCATTCCGGACGGTCCATGACAGACGCTCGTGGTCGTATCGATCGTGCCCTTGATCCAATCGACGATGCTGACGGCGACTCGCTGAGCTTCACAAGGAGAGTCACTCAGACCATACACAATCGGGTACTTGCCACGGGTCAGTATTTGGGCCGCGCGATCATAGCCTTCGGCCAGGGTTGCCGGTTGGCCATCGATCATGCAGCTCGGTCGATCTTCCACGCTGTGATTTAGAAACCATGCCTTGCCTAGCACACAGGCTCGCTTGGCTTCGATGATATGGTCGTCTTTGACGGTTAATTCGATGTCATCGCAAACGCAACCGCAAAAAGTGCAAGTGGCATCCTGGATGACTTTCAGCTCACCTGGAATACAAGGGGTTGGTGCATTGACCTGAGTCGAAGCGCTGGTCATGAACAAACCTCCGCCTTATGAACCAACTCCATCGTAACTTCCATGCCTTTGCTGGTTGGCATGCCTGAACCGTGCGTGTCGCCGGTCATCATCCTGCTTGAAATGTCGCCATACGCGATAAACAGAAGACCTTCCGGCAACTCGTCTTTTTTCGCAGCCGTAATGCAGACTTCCACGGATTGACCCTCTTCGCCGGTCAATCGCACGCGATCGCCTTCCGACAATCCGAGTCTTGCCATGTCCCCCGGAGCCACTTGTAGGGCGCGTATAGCGTTCTGGTATCTATCTTGAAACTTGCCTTCGCTGACTCCGCAACCCTGATCTGTCGTTCGGCCAGGGATGAGAACAAATGTTTCAGGCATAATTAAGCTTCCGTCATTCAAAAGGCGTATGGTCAGGGCCGATTGAGAAATTGTAGTCCATGGCTGCGGTTTCCGGTAACCATCCGTCTTCGCTCCAGCCGCGAGCCAGATTGTAGGCTTTTATGAGCGTTCTCAAGCGGTCCTCCGACAAATGCGAACGAGCATCCTCGGGAAGCGCCTGCTGCAACATTCTCGCGGGCAATGTATCCTCCGAAGGATTCCAGCCCGCAAGAATATTAAATTGTTTCTTGGCAGTTACGATACGTTGAGCCGTCTGGCGGAGTTCCTTGGAGGTTACATCCCAGCCAGTGACTAGTTGCAGAATCTCCGCTGACTCCCCAAAGAAGTCAGTAAAGACGCCGCGTAAAAATTTGCAGAGGATCAATGAGTCCATCAGTGCGGCTTTGTCCTCGGATTCCACCGCCAAGTAGGCCGATTCAGGACCGACGTTGCGTCGATCGACTGCTTCCGAAAAGTCAAACTCATACGCTCCTGACCGATTATGATCCGCCCCGCGTGATCCCACCGCAAAGCCAAGTGCCATCATTTGTAGGCCTCTCGGCTCGTAGCCTGGAATTTCTAGTCCTTTCACCTGCGGTGCGAAGCTAATCGAATCGTGACCGATCTCCATCGCCATGCGACGGCTTCCCATAGCAAGCAACTGGCCAAGCCCATGGCCGGTGACGATCATATCGAGAGCTCGCATCAGTGCATCCCCATCTCCGAATCGCAGCCAGGGAGCATCCAACAGTCCGCGTTCGGAACACTCCATGGCAAAGCCAATCGTTCCGCCAGCGCTGATGGTATCGAGCCCCGCTTCGTCACAACGCCTTGATGCTTGCAGCACGATTTCTGAATCATCAATACCGCACAAAGGGCCGAGTGCGAATAGGCTCTCGTACTCCAACCGCACCGACCCGCCGCCGCTTTTCAGGCCATAAAGATGTTCGCAGCCTATCGTACACGCCGCACAGGAAGCGCGGGTGCGATCGCGAAGTATGCCGATTGCCTCAGGCGAGATGGAGTCCGCTCCCGCGAAGTTGCCTTGTTGAAAGTTGCGAGTCGGCAAGACATTGAGACGATTGAACACAAGTAGGTTCGAAGCCGTCCCCAGTTCGCGGTACTTGGCGGTTGCTGGCCCAAAGGACTTTTCGGACAACTCCTTGGCCAAACGCATCAAAAAGGGTGGATTCGCCCATTGAACTCGCTGCGTTCCTCGGATGGCGAGGGCTTTGATGTTCTTTGACCCAAGCACGGCACCGCTGCCGCCACGGCCAGCATGTCGGCCATCATGAGAAATCGTGGCATATCGAACAAGTCGTTCACCCGCCGGACCAATCGTGGCGGTTTGAAAGTCGGCCCCATATTGACTTCGAAGCTTTTGCTGAGTCTCGCGATTGGATAGACCTATATAGTCCTCGGCCGATTCCAAACGAACATGATCCTCGTCAATCAACAAGATCGCTGGTCGCGGAGCTTGCCCCACAAGCACGATGGCATCGTGGCCCGTCTTCTTACCCGCCAATGCAAAGCCACTGCTGGCGAGCGAATCATTAATCCTATGCGTCAGGGGGCTCTTGCTAACCACCGCAAACTTGGCCGAAGTCGTGAGTGGACTGCCGACCAGCGGACTGAAAACAAACGCCAATGCCGCTTCCGGAGCCAATGCATCGACGGTCGCTGTGCCTTCTTTCAGCAACAGGGCGACGCCAAGTCCGCTGCCGCCGAGATATTGTCTGAGCATGGCGTCTTCGAGTACGATCTGAGACGAGAGGTCAGTCGACAAATCGATTCGAAGATATCGTCCGTGGTATCCGGGAGTTGAATGCATCGGTGATTTTGGCAGCATGGGCGTTACAGCTTCATCCGCCCGCATCGAGGGACAGGAGCAGAATTGCGTCGCCCGGCCGTAAGCGCATGGCTGGGTCGGTCACGAACCGTTCACCTCGTAAATTAGCGATGTAACCAGCTTTCAGGTTGCGGCCCTCCATGCAGGCTTGTCCCAATTCGGGAAAACGCCGTGCCAGATCCAGAAAGACTTCGCCCAGGGTTGATCCATCCGCTACGGTTTGCGACACACCAGCCCGGGAGCGAGGAATTCCAAACAGTTCCACATTGACCTGCATTAAGACTTACCGCCCCAATCCAACTTAGGTATTGTCTCGAAATAGAATACATTACAGTGCTCGAGCCGATTTCGGAGAATCGGCCTACAAATAGGATCCTAGTCGTGTGCAGCCGATCAGGCAACACGTTGGGACATTCGCTAAATTTTCGAGAACTCGCTGAGAACAGGTAAATCCATTGACCAATCGCCGGCCCAGCCCATGAATATTCCAGATGTTCGCATGAAAGGCTTTGCCGATCGCAGCACCGTCGAAGCCGCCATCGCGTGGATTGATTCGGTGTTGCCGGAATTCGGCCTGCTTCCCACCGAAGCCGTTTCATTATTTGAAGCCTCCGCCCGAGTCCTCGCAACCGATGTCAGCAGCAGCGTCGATGTGCCTGGGTTCGCTCGCTCGATGATGGACGGTTTTGCGCTTCGCGCCCAAGAGACTTACGGAGCAACGGCATACAATTCATTGCCATTGCACATTTTAGGAACGTCGCTTCCTGGGACACCATTTCCAGGCGTGGTGACCCAAGGGCAAGCCGTACGGATCATGACGGGTGCTCCGATGCCTGATGGAGCGGACGCGGTGTTGCCGGTCGAGCAAACCGAGACTCAGGAAGGGACACTGAAAGTGATGGGAGAGGTGTCCGCAGGTAAGCACGTTGGAGGAGTCGGTGAAGATGTGCGTTGCGGCTCAGTCGTGCTGGAAGCGGGCAGGCTTCTCAGGCCGCAAGATGTAGGAGTCCTTTCGTCCATCGGTTGCAGTGCGATACCTGTCATTCGAAGGCCGCGGGTGAGGATCCTGATCACGGGCAATGAACTTCTTGCACCCGGAACACGTCCGAGGGATTATCAGATCGCAGATGCGAACGGACCGATGTTGCATTCACTGGTATCTCGTGATGGTGGTCTGCCGTTGATATCCGGTCTAGTTCCCGATGATCAGCAGGCCTTGCTCGAAGCCATGTCGGAACCGGCTGACATAGTGCTGGTGTCTGGTGGTTCGAGCGTTGGGATAGACGATCACGCACCGCGACTTGTGGCCGAACATGGGACGCTGGCGATTCACGGGATTGCCATGCGGCCAAGCAGCCCAGCGGGCATGGGGCAATTCGACAACCGGTTAATTTTTTTGTTACCTGGGAATCCCGTTTCCTGTTTGTGTGCTTATGATTTCTTCGCTGGCCGTGCAATTCGAGCCATGGGTGGTCGAAGCCGTGACTGGCCGTATCGGCGGACGCGAGCCACGCTGTCGCGCAAGCTGGTATCTATGGTTGGGCGAGTGGACTATGCACGCGTGAAGCTCACTGGCCAATACGCTGAACCGATTGCCATCAGCGGCGCATCGATCCTGACCTCCACCACGCAAGCGGACGGCTTCGTAATCATTCCAGCCGATATCGAGGGCTACGCGGCACAAACCGAAGTGGACGTACTTTTGTATTGAACGTGCACACAGGATGAGAACTGCCAACCCACAAACAACGGCCCTCGAGGCCAGGTTAGCGAACAAATATAAAAACCAGCGGCGTCAATAGACGCTTGCGGTGGCTTTGCTTACGGCAGGGCTATAGTCGTGCTCGCAGAAATGCTTTATCAATCTATTCGTCACCAACTACAGCTGGAGGAAACCGAGGCCGCAAATACTCAAGTCGCTGTTCGAAGGTTGGATTAGGAACGTCCATTTCCGCAGAGGCGCGATACACACAGGCGACTCCGTCGAGCAACAATTTACGTTCTGTTTCAGTAACGATGGTGAGTTCCAGCAAGACCGTCTCTTCGTCATTGCTGTCCAGAAAAGTAGGCTCAAACGGAATAACGCGGTAGAGCTTCTCGGTTGTTTGTCCAATCTTTCGCTCATATGCTCGATACTGTGGCTCCGTCAATTCTGTGAAGCTCACAGGGGTAAACTCAATGCTGTTCTTAAAGATAACTTGCATAGCAGGAATTAAGCGAAACACATCCAACATGTTTACCTCTTGTATGTTTCTTGAATTGCATGCTTCTTGAATTCAACCAAATTTTATACTTCTCGCTAATCGCCAGATGAATTGCATGCTCTGCGGCTCCGCCTGCCTTTGCGACGTTGATTTCATCGAAGCAGGAGGCGGAGCCTCCAAGACAGTTCGTTCCCAGGCAGGAGCGGCAGGAGCTTGGGAACGAGCTTGTTGTACTGGCGATCGCCGAGAAGTGTCCCAAATTTTATGCGAAAACCACTTCCCACCGGCACCTGACTAGTCTGCCGCACTTCTTGTCGGCGGTAGTCGACGGTGCCACTGGGTTTGTAGGTGGAGGATTCCTTGGCAGTCGATTTGGCTGGCGAAGCCATCGTCTTGCTTGCTTTTTTCTTTGCCATGTATTTCAATCCATTGGAGAGTTTTGTTTGATTGGTCATTTCAATGTGGCATAGGCTTCCAGCCTGTGATTGCCGCATCTCTCAGGCTAGAAGCCTAAGCCACTGGGATTTATGTCGACTTTGGTGGTAAGTAGCCGGAGCGAATTCTTTTCAACATGTCGGCCACGCCGATCTCCTTGGCCCAGTGTTCCATGTAACCGAAGTCCACAATATCACCCGAGACGGAGAGAATGCCGACGGAGTCGGCAAGTTGTCGATCCGATGGGCTGATGTTGTACCAGCGAAGCTTGTACAAGATCACATCTTCAGGAGCAGCTAGGAATGCAGGTTCCCCAAGAATCGTGGCACTCTTCCGACGCTTGAAACGTTCTAGGTCGTACGCATCACCGGCGAGTCGAAAAAAATCGACCTTCAAGGCGGATCGGTTGTCGAGGGCGTTGAACTGAAAAGGTGGTTTGAGAGCCGAACGAACACTGATCTCCTGAATGAAGAAATCGTCTTCAAAAAGCCTGACAATTGAGTCCACATCCTCGCTTCCGTACTCGACCACAAAGTCAATGTCGTGCGTCGAACGCGGGATACCCCAGTAGTTGCTAGCCATTGAGCCAACAAGCATGTATTCGATGGAGGATCGGTTCAGTCGAAGGAGACAATCTTTGAGCAGCTCTTGTTCGGTCATGTCAGACCTTTAAGGTTACCTTGCTATCTTGGGTTAGTCTCAATCGGTTTCGAAGTTTCTCTTCGATGACCTCTGGATTTGCATCGGGGAATCGTCCTCGGATACCGTCGCGGGCAACTTCGCAAGAAAGTTCATGGAGCTGGAGTGCGATCAACAATCGCTCCTCGCCGGTCATTTGGCGATATCGTTCAATTTGTTTTTCGGTTATTGCTTCAGGTGTCATTCGCTGCTCACAGGCTAGAAGCCTATGCCACTTTCATTTTGCCATGGGGGTATATAGATGTTGTTTGATCTCCTCGAGATCGGACTTTAGCCTTGGTGCACCGCCGTATCGTTTGGATAGCGATTGAAAGCGTCCAAACTCATCGACGAACTGGGGCGCGGAATACGTTCTCGCTTGTTCCAAATCATCGATCCCGAACAGCGAGTAGTGATCAAGGGCCGTGCGCCAAAAGTCGATCTTCCATTTCTCGCCGGTTTGCTTTTCTGGTTCTGCCGCCAAGGCAACGTCTAAATTGCCGATCGCAAAATCGCTGGCAGCAGGGCTGAGGTGGAAAACCAATTCGTCGTCCTTCTTGCTCCGAATACCCTGCAAGATCGGCCGCACAACGCCAAGTATCTCGGCATGGTTCGATGGGTTTTCCAAGGAGACGGCGTGGAGCTTTGGATTGCCACCAAGCCAAGTTGCGAATTCTTTCGTTGCGGCTGGTGCAAAGTCGGCGACTAGGTGAACTTGGTCAAATGCCTCTTGATCTAGCAACGTTTTAATTGGGCCAATGCCCGCCTTAGGATCAACTGCATCCCCCACGATTTTGCGCACGGCTTTTGATTGCGACGCTGGCACGGCAGCCGACATCGCTTTCAAGTCTGTGTGCCCAATCCAAGAGACGAGTATTCGCTTCACAACTTTTTCCGCCATTCCAATTGTGTTTCAACAAACACAATTGTATCGCATTTTGCTCGCGGATCCTAGAGATCGTAGTGAAGTGGTGAAGTGTATTGTCGAGTCGATTCGGATACCGCCGCGAATCGATATAGCGAGTTGGATCGACAAGTAGTGGACCTAGGTCAGGAATTTGAAGCTGCGTTGCGAGAATTGCTTGATCACGTCAAAGCAGTCTTAGACCATCGACAACAGCACATTGTCGGGTTGCTTTTGGAAAATCGACTTCAATCGGAAATCGCGTCGAGTTTAGGTGTCAGCCTATCGACAATTGAAAAAGAAATTGTGTTGATCAAGAAAGAATTTTTGTTCACGCTGGGCGAAGATTTCGAGCAACGAGCAACGAGCAACGAGCAACGAGCAACGAGCAACGAGCAACGAGCAACGAGCAACGAGCAACGAGCAACGAGCAACGAGCAACGAAGACGCAACCCGGCGTAAAGAAATTGTTGTCCCTTTTTTGAAGTTTGTTTACGGTTTTCGTCCGCTTTGGGCTACATAAGGAAATAGATGGCGGCACCATGCTGCATCGCAACGACTATTTTCGCTACATACTTAGTAGGGAATCGTTTCGATCCATGAACTTGAAAACGGTGAGAGGTACGGGAATGCAAAATTCAATTGTTGATCATGTTCTTTCGTGTCGGATGTTGTCGAAATTCGCTTTGGTGATAGCATTGTTCTGTTACGGAGGAATTTCATTTGGGCAAGGTGTAACCGTTAACACGAATACCTCCCCCGGTACATCGCCGGTGAACACGGCGTTTACAGTTAACACATCATTAACTTTGGATAGTAGCAGCCCAGACGGCTGGGACTTTTGGGTCCGATTTCGGTTTTATGACAACAACAACAACCTTCTTTACACCAAAGTATACAATGTCAATATCCCCGGAATGGGCGAAGTAACTCCCACTTATGCGACAGATTTCACGCCCACAGCCACGGGAGCGGTAAAAATCAAACTCGATATTGGAAATGGAACGGTTGTTGGAGAAGGACTTCAAGAAACGGCCGCAGACATTACGACAACCGTTATTCCGTAGCAGAAATGGATGGAAACTTCAAATGCATTCCAATATTGCGTACATATGCTTGGTTGGCGTCGTCTGCGTTTTTAGGACTGAGGTCACATTAGGTCAGAATGTTTCTGTCGATTCAGATCAATCTATTGTGATCAGCCATTCCGGATTAGGACGCTCCATTCCCAGCCCTGATAGTGCTGAAAACCTCCTAATACTTCTTCGCAACAAAGCTATTGCAAGTGAACTGAACCTGGATTCCGAGCAAAAAAAATCTGTGGAACATTTGCTTCGGGTGTCAGGTGGGTCGGTGTCAACAATTTCGATCTCAAGGCCACCAGGCGCTACTTCTGCGGAAATAAAAGCGTTGATAGCGTCAACACGCGCGAGAAACCGTCTGATGTTTCAGGATCTCCTGGATCCACGCCAGGAAGATAGACTGATTCAGCTCGCTTATCACGTCGAGATCGCACGCATCGGAATAGGAAACGCTTTGACAAATGGATACTTGGGGGACAATGCGGGTGTTGAACAATATCAAAAACCAGCGTTGATGACCATTGCAGACGCGATTGAAAAGGAGTCGCTGAAGCAATACAAGTATGTGATCACGGAAGCGAGGGAACGTGTGTGGTCGGTTCTGGACCGGGACCAGGCTACACGTGCTCGAGGATGCGTTGGCGAAGTGTTTCTGTTTATTGATGAACCAGGAACTTTTGACCAAAGCGGTTTTTCGACTCCAGAAGTGCATGACCATTCGGCGATCACTTTGATTCTGCGGAATAGTTCCGTAGCGAGAGAATTAGGTGTCGGCGCACAGGAACGTTTCGTGATTACTCAAATTGGTAAGGATTACCAAACTGCCGAAAGCAAAATCTTTGTCGAATCAAAGAACGGGGATAATTTTGACCGGATGATTGTTGTGGACGAATTGAAGACTAAGAAAAACGAAGCAATGACCAATGCGTTAGGCCATCAAAAATGGGAGCGGCTTGAACAACTTCTTTTTCAAATTGAAATCTCACGAGTGGGTATGAGCGACGCACTAACGAAAGGGCGGTTCGGAAAGCAACTCTTAATTTCAAAAGGCCAGTTCGCGAAGGTAGCAAAGACCGCAGAAGAATACGATAAAACAATGACGGATGCGATCGTAAAGTTCAGAGCGGCAGTGAAAGATAGGCTGTTCAGAGAATTGACTGGAGTCCAGCGTCAAAAAATAGTGCAACTACTCGGAAGGGACTTTCAATTCAAGGAAGAATTGATTGACATGAAAAAATATAGGGCAGGCAACATCAAATAGCGTTCGGATGCACGTCGGTCGGAGCGAAAAGGAATACTAGAGACACACATATTCGGAAGGATCGTCACCTAAAAGGGGATCTTAGGGAGTACAATTTGTGTTTCAATAAGTCACGTCGCGGTTTCGCTTCTCCTCCCTGGCTCACCCTTCCCCGAAAGGAATCAACATGGCTCGCATTATCGAGCGGAAATCTTCAATCCAAACGAAGTCGACATTGGCATGTCATGGAAAACGTGTGCCGACGTTGCTTCCTATTCGGCGACGATCCTCTCACTCAAAAAAATCTTCAATCACCGCAAAATCTGGATCGAAAATCAACTTGCTCTCCAAGCCGTACATTTCGGAATCGCTCTAATTACTTTTACCGGAATGTAAAATCACATGCACCTAGTTTGAAACCTCGACTCGATGTCGTCGAGACGTGAGAGTACGTTGAACCGCATCTTGACAGATGCGGCTGGGCTATTTTGACGTCTTTTTTCGTAGCATTCGTTTACGAGACTCTATCTGTCGACGTTCTTCTCGGCGGATGGAATCGATCTCCCATTTGCAATCCGGGTGTATCAACAGCCAGCGGTCTGGAAGCAACCCGTCCCATTCCTCACTCGTTACCGATTCACTTGACGCGGACTGGACGAATGCCCCTCCTCGGTTACTTGGGAGTCTCTCAATGACATCCTTCGGCCATGCAAACGGCTCGACTCCGTTAAGCTTAGTTAGCGCTTGCTACCAACGAGTAAAAATTGGCTGCGTTACGACCCGCTCTCTCATTGTCTACGAAAAGATAGTTCTTCCTGCCAATCGCAGGATATTTTACCAATCGCTCGGCCGCATTGTTTTCATACGATAGAATCCGGCTTTTGTGTTGCGGCACAACGCATTCCATTGATTCAGCGTGTAAGTGAACGCGCTCTTGATCAAACTCTTCGGCGGTATGCGCCTGCCGTTGAGCTCGTCCACGCGGCTTCAGCAAGCGAATGATCAAGGCCAGCGATGATGTCCGCGAGGCGCGGATCAAAGAGCTCTGGCATTATGAAGTGCCCCTGATTCTGCCCCGTGCTATTTTCGTCAATGTTTTCATCGGGCCGCTATCAGACTGAAAATCGGTGTGACGCCGATTCGATCCCGGCCCTGATCACTCTCGTTTTATGTCCGTCATCTGTTGACAAACGTTGCAAATCACTGGCAATTCGTTGGTTTTTTGCGTTTGCCGGTTTCTCTTTGGCTAAATCTACTGCCCCGGTTATCGCGTTCGCGTTCGTTTAGCGCGCACTTGCAGACTTGTCATTCCCCGCGTCTTGTTGCAATCCGGCATTCCATGCGAGCATCGACTCGCTCAAACGCCTGGCGACGTCGGGATGTTCGCTCGCAACGTTGTTCGTTTCGGAGACGTCTGCTTCCAAATCAAATAGTTGCACCCGAGTTCCATCGTAATGAACGTATGCCTTCCAGCGTCCGTCCCGAACTGCCAAATCGGGATTGGGATCCGATTCTGTCCCAGGCCGGTCAGGTGGCCGTCGCCAATATATCGGTGCCTTGCGGGCCTGCGTTGATTTGCCAAGAATCGCCTCGAGAGCATTCTCGCCGTCCAACTC
>JBEBHM010000089.1:0-16811 GCA_040080875.1 Pirellula sp. | reverse complement strand
TCGCGAAAACTCAGCGGCACGGAGTGACGCTGCAACAAACTCAGCGGCACGGAGTGACGCTGCAACAAACTCAGCGGCACGGAGTGACGCTGCTACAACAGGTCCCATTCCACATTCTCAAGTGACGTTGTGTCCAGGGGAGGATACAACAGCAACCTTGTTGTTTAAGCTGTTTCATCCCGAAACAACACAGGTGCAACAAGTTGTTTTCTCGGAGATCATGCCCAGGCTCAAAGCCAAGCGGGCCGATTTTGGAGTTTGTATTCACGAAGGTCGCTTCACGTGGGAATCCGAAGGATTGTATCTCGTAGAGGATCTTGGGACGCGTTGGGAAGCCGAGACGCATTGCCCGTTGCCGCTCGGGGGTATCGTTGGGCTACGGGACGTTGGTCTCGATGGTTTACGGTTGGTCCAAAACGTGATCCACGACTCGCTCCAATATGGCTTTGCCCATCGCCAAGACACGCTGCAAAGTATGAGAAAATATGCGCAAGAGCTTTCCGATGACGTTTTGTTTCAGCACGTCGATCTGTACGTCAATGATTGGACCTTCGACCTTGGGCGAGCGGGGCAAGCTGCCTTGGATGAATTGAGCAGTCGAGCGATCCAATTGGGGCTGGTAGATTCTGCCAATCGGCTAAGTCAACTGCCTTTTTAGACTTTGAAATTGCTGGCATCGACATGCCCCCAGTTGGCTCGTCCGCTCGTCCAACTGGAGCAGAAGCCTAACAGCTAGAAGCGCTCATCATCCCACTCCAGTCGTCTTGACCGACTGGAACGCAAGATTCGTTAGCTTATGAGCCTGATTCACCCGTGACGCGAGGTCACGGGGGCTTTCGAATCGGACAACGACCACGAGAGGTTGCACCATGCTGATTGCGAGCCAACTTTCCGCAGCACTAGGAAATGCTGCGGTTAGACAGGTCGGCTTTTCAAAGACTAAAAATCGGCCGTTTGAAAGATCTTGACGTTGACGCCGGCGGCGTCGGGAACAACAAAATCTTTGGTCATTTTCCCGGCCGTGATCGTTATCGACTCATCGACAGCGTTAAATATCTGCTTTCCCTGATAGAACATGGGGATCTGCTTGCCATCGTAACCCGCAATCGTCACTTTGTAGTTACCAGGCAAAAGTCCTGGATTGGGATCGGTTGCGGAATCGAACTTGCCATCCTTGACCATGAACATCCTCACCTGGCCGGAAGCGATGCTGACATCAGGTGTAAACATGACATTTCCTGCCGGAATAGGATTGCCTTTGAACGTTACTGTTCCGGAAATTTCCGACATTGGAGGCTTGCTAGTGCACCCCACTGTTACAAGAATCACGATCGCAAGTGCGAATAGTCGAGAGGGTATCATGGTTACTCGCTCCAGTCCGCGCCTAACACATTTCCATCGCTGGGAAGACACGATCGATCGAACGTGACAACGTTGATCGACGAACTGATTGTTCGAACACTACCATCGAGAAGGCCAGCAGTCATCGAACCGGTGTGCATGGCTTGTGGACGGCGCCAATCGCAGCGTCCCTCGACGACACCATCTTGAATTCCGCCAGGATTGGGGACTCCATTGAATGGGTTGCGAAATGCAGGATCGGTGCGTGGTCCTGGCCCCGCCGCATAGTTTGCAGGATTACGAAGCGTTGCATTGAACACAGGGCAATCCCACCAAGTATAGCCTGCGGCGACTTCGGTGGCGCTGCCGTTCGCGACCGTGAGGTCTGCAGCCGCTGGTGCACCGTCGACCCAATTGCTGTGCGTTGTCGTCCGTCCACCACGGGCCCATATGCTAAAAGTGAATGATCCCGTGGATAGGTTGGGAGTGACTCCAGCCGTAGGGTAGTTGTGACCATAACAGGCCGCTTGGCGTTCGACAAACAGGACGGTATTGCTAAGTCCGTCCGAGATACTTCCGAATTTGCCATTGGCAGTTGTTGGATGCCCGTTGACAAATTGGACACTGCAAGCGGGAGCATTCAACGCATAAGTTGTCCCGCCATAGGGATTGCCATTCACGCTGACGCGCGTGGTATTATTGGTCAGTGCCCTCCCTGCAAAACCACCACCAGAAAGCGTTGCATCATCAGGACACGCAAACGAACCGACCTTCGCCGTCCGCACTTCGAAACTAATCCCGTTCGCTTGCTGATAGATGGCGGTTTGTTCGAAGTAGGGAAGCAACATGAAGTGGCCAGATCCGAAGACGGTTGGCCTGAGTCCCGAGGTGGTCCCGCTCCCTTTGGCATAAGTCCAAGGTGGAAGCGTCTTGTTGGCGCTTTCGAAATTATGTGCGGCAAGCGATAACTGTTTGACATTGTTCGCGCATTGCATACGACGAGCCGCTGCGCGAGCCGATTGGACCGCTGGAAGCAACAGGCCAACCAAGATGCCAATAATGGCAATGACGACGAGTAACTCAACAAGAGTAAACGCGTCTTTCAACGAGCGAAAATTACGTCTGGGCATGACAAACTCTCAAAGAAGAATTGATTTAAAGTACCGGTAACCACCTCAAAAAGGGGCTTTAACATTATCCTGGCCGTTTTGCTTGAATGCAACAGACGTAGCAAAGCCGGGGCTGACAATGTTGTGAAAATTGCCCCAAAAATCCCATAGACGTAGGAAAACTCAGCACTGATAGCTGCGCCGGGGCACTGATAACAGCCGTTCAGGAGCGGAGTCTGCTTGAGCCAGGCTCCTGTGATGCAAAAGCCAGGCCACGCGCCTATATGATTGGTCCAAGCACTGGCGGTTGCGATGGCATATCAATCGTTGTTCTCGGCAAGTCCCTCGGGGTGACCAATGTTTTTGACGTGCTTGAAAATATTTTGCACTTCGGCGAGCAACGTTTGATCAAGCGGCTGGCTGATCCACTCTGCCCACTTGCGAATATTGGCAGGGTTGGCGCTGCCGCTGATGGTCGTGGCGAGATCTGGATGCGCACACGAAAATTGCAATGCTAATTGAGCGATATCAACGCCGCGTTTTTCGCAGTGCGCGGCCGCCGCTCGAGCTGCATCGCGAACACTCTGAGGGTCTTTGTGCCACACCGGAAGCGGTGCGTTGGAAAGCAGCCTAGCCGCAAATGGGCCCGCGTTCATGATTCCGATTCCCTTGGGTTTCAAGATGGGAACCAATTCATCTACGAGGCGAGTATTTTGCAGCGTGTATTGATTGTAGGAAAGTATACAATCCAACTCCGCGACGGCAGTCACCTCACGAAAAATCTTCATCGGATAGCCGCTGATACCGATGTATCGGACCTTTCCAGATTTCTGAATTTTGCGGAGAGCAGGCAGCGTTTCTTCGATGATCTGAGGGAGCGGGACAAACTCGATATCATGACAGATCATGATGTCCAAGTGATCTGTTCTCAGTCGGTGGAGACTTACGTCGACGCTTTCGGCCACCCGCTTGGCAGAAAAATCGAAATGGTTGGAGTCGTACCGCCCAAGCTTGCTGCACAACAAATATTGGTCGCGAGGTACGTCCTGCAACGCGATTCCGAGCAGCACTTCGGACATTCCCCGGCCGTAGTAGGCCGCCGTGTCGATGAAGTTCATTCCTAGCTCAAGTGCCACACGAACGCTCTCGAACACTTCATCCAGTTTGACGGCCCGAAATTCAGCTCCAAGGGACGAAGCGCCAAATCCTACGATAGGCAATTCCAAATCGGTATTTCCAAGTTTTCGTTTTTGCATCTTCGAATCGGTTGTTTTCGGTTTTGTTTGGTTTTGATTGTTTTTGTTTGCGTGGATTGAGCAAGTGAGATGTCCTGGTGGCTTCAGGAACCCAAGAAGACCGGCCTCAAATGCCTTTCGTACAAGTTCTTGGTAACCTGCTCGCCCACGATTGTTTCATTGGCTACTAGCAAATCCGTGAATCGTTTTCCTTGCTTGGCGGCAACCTTGAACGACACGTGTAGCAACTGACGCATGTGTGGATTGAAATAGGGATTGTTTTGCACGTGGCGAATAGATTGTGCCATCTGAGAGCCGGTCCAGCTATTCACCGTGGATGAATCTGGCAGTTTTTTTGCGTCGATATCGATGACACTTGCATACGGTGCACAGAATTCATCAATGTGTTCGAGCGCATAAGCGTAGATTTCCTTTGCAAGCGTCAATCCATCGCCTCCGGCCTCGGCCAAACCGATAATCTCCTCCAACCAAGTTGTCCCCGCCGTTTTGATATGTATCCCGGCTCCTGTTGTTTGCAACGCCTCGCGAATGATTGGGTAAAGGCTAAATTTGTCGCTGCCGCTATGAACACTCAGCTTGAGCGTTTTTGGAAGCCCGTAAGTCTTGACGGCATGCGCAATAACCGCGATATCGTCATTGAACTCCGCGCGAAACTGAGCCAGGTCTCCTACGTAATCAACACCCTTGTTGAATCGCCCCGTAAATTTGGGGGCGATCGTCTGGATCGGGATGTGTTGTTCGGACAATGCGGCCAGGATCACCAATAGCTCCGCAGGGGTCTGCGGCGAGTCGGTTTCATCGATGGAAACTTCCACGATCATTTGGTCATCCCCTTTTCTCGTTGCAACATAGCGATAGACCTCCGCCGCTTTCTGAACTGCCAGCAAGTATTTCTTGCCGGTGCGAGCGATGTCTTGAAATGTGACTTCGATCGGCCTGCTAAGTCCAGGGAAGTCCAACGTGCCGATCAACTCGTCATGCCGTGCAACGAACGAGATCAGTTCATTGTGAGCAGGCGGTTTGTCAATGAACTCCGCAACATCAATAGTGTAGAAATCGCAATAGGGAATAAATCGATCTACGGTTGGCAGTCCGATATGGTCCGCGTCCACGTGCCAAGATTTTTTCCAGCCCAAACGCTCGACGGCTTTTGCGGCAGCGTCGGCCACCGACTTCGGCTCGGAACCGACGACGTTGTGTTCGCGATTCGATTTGTTCCAGACCGGCACAACATCGACGCCATTCTGCGATATCAGTTCAAATGCCTTTAGCTGCGACATCGCTTGGTGAGCAAAGCGATCACCAATTCCGAACGTATATTTTTCGATGGATTTCATGGGGGTCATTTCATTCGAGTACAAAGTCTATTTTGCTTTTTCGACACTGGACTTAGAATAAACCATCGCCAGGATTGCTCAAGCGTATGCTTTCTTGGCCAATTCAAGGAGCGTACTGCGAACTTACGTATTGGGTCGTAAACAATGCTCGCCAGGGATTGTTGGCGTTCCTCCCGATTGAGTGCAAACGTAAGCGGCTACGGAGCATGCCCAATCCACGATTCGGTCCAGCGGCATCTCGTTGGCCAAACCGACGGCGAGAGCTGCGGTAAATGCATCACCTGCTCCGACCGTGTCCACGACGTCCACAGCGATACCTGACGACACAAATCGCTCTCGGCTTGTATTGACCAGCATCGCCCCATTGGCACCCTTGGTCAAGGCGACCAAACGAAGCGGATAACGATTCCATATTCCATCCAACAACTCGTGTTCGTTTCCGCTCAAATCCAACATCGATGCAAGTATGGGAAGCTCCTCGTCGTTGAGCTTGAGTACATTCGCATTGGACAAGCTTTCAAGAATTGTGTCGCGAGAATAGAAAGGCGGACGCAAATTGATGTCAAAAATTCGAATGGCATTATGATCAGCGACATGGAGCGCATGCTGAATCGCCATGCGAGATACGTTGGACCATTGACCAAGTGTCCCAAAGCACAATACATCCGCTTGTGTTGCAGCAGCAGTCAATGATTCGGTCGATGGGACATGGTACCAAGCAGGTTCATCAATGAACCGGTAACTCGCCTTGCCGTCGTGGTTCAACGTGACGATCACTTGGCCAGTTTCAAAATCGCACTCGTAGATGAGCGATGTACTCACGTCGTGCTGTTGAAGTTGGTTCAACGCTTTGCGTCCCAATTCGTCCTTGCCGACAGCGCTCGCCAAATGGACTCGCACGGACCGGTTGCCAAGGGCACTGCAGGCACAAGCGAAATTGGCGGGAGCACCTCCAAATCGTGGGCCATCCGGAAACACATCCCAAAGGACTTCACCGAGTGCGAGTATCGTTTTCGCAGTTTGGGTCATCTTGGCCTAAGCGGCGCTTTGCAATTCACGGTCCGTTGGGGTTTGATCGATTTTCGCTCGGCGATCGAAGCGACGTCTCAGCTCGTAACGCATGATGAGCACAAATCGCGTTACCGTGTTGTGACGGGATTGGCTTGGCTCAAAGACCTTGCCGAGTGGCCCCGCCAAAATGGCTGGCAATAGAATTAGTTCCGCGACAACACCTGCGATCAAAATCGTAAGCATCAACCAGCCAAACCGCTGCGTCGGAGTAAACGTACTCAAGGCAAATACCGACAATCCAAGTCCGCTGATGCAAGCAGCTTGCAACGTCGGGGTCGCACATCGCTTATAGCAAGCCGTTATCGCCAATCGTCGATCACCTATTTGTTTGAGGTCATCTCGGAACCAAGACAAAAAGTGGATCGTATCATCGACTGCCACCCCCAACGCAATGCTCGCCGACATCATCGAGCCGATGTCGATGGAGATGTTCAACCAACCCATCGCCCCAAAGATCACCAATACCGGAAGTACGTTGGGAATCATTGCGACTATTCCGGCCCGAAAACTTCTGGAGACGAACATCATCAAGGGCGTAATCGTCAAAAACGACCAAAGCGTGCTTTCGACCAGACTCTGCAGCAACGCCCGCTGTGCCTTGTAAACAATCGGTACGACCCCCGTATAGGTGGAGGACACCAACCCTTTGGTTCCATTCGGGTCTGGTGCTTGCAAGTCAATGACTTTGCCGAGCGTGACGCTGAGTGCACCGATATCTTTGTCGGAGAACGCCCCTGTTAAAACGACAGCGTCAAAATCGCTGAGCCGCTGAAGCTGAACCAGCGGCAATGCGGCTGGATCCAAAGTCCCTCGCGTGACTTTCACACGAGACTTGGTGAGCAACGACGAGATCTCATCCGACCGAAGCTTGGTTGGACTAAAGGCTTCCGCGTCGTCCGCCCCTTTGGAGACGGGGTCCCAGATCATGACTTCTTTGCCCGTGAACTTGGATTCACCCGACCAGGCGGCCAGCTGTTTTAGGATGCGAACGCGATCCGCGTGAGCATCCACGATCGGCGATACCGCGTCTCGCAGATTATGAACGAATTGGCCATAGTCAACCCCTTCGAATGCAGCGACTCGCAAACTAATCCGCCAAAGTTCCGCTCCGGATGGGTCCACTCGAAGGAATCCAGATTTCACGAACTCGTCTCGTTTGCCTTCAAGCGCGTTGTTGTACAAGCTTCGTTCGACGTACTTTTTGGTGCTTATACCTTTGGTTGTGGGCAAGCTCGATGCAAAGGTGGCCGCGGACATGCTGCGACCCACAATTTTGCTTCCTTTGTCCCCAAATCGAGTATTGATCGCGTCTTGTATTTGAACAATCGTTTCCATCCGCTCTAAGAACGTAAGCTTCGTCGGATCAAACGCCAATGAATTCTCTTCGTTCTTGGAAGCATCCGCCACCTGCTCGTCGGCCTTGGCTTCCACCGCTTTGGCTTCGGCCGATTTGGCCATACCTTCGGGATCAAATTGAACGACGATCTCCAAGGGAACTAGCATTCCAAGGTTTTTCTCAAGCCAACGATAGTCCTTTAGGATTCTCGCCTTGGAATCGAACAATTCGAGCAGATCGATGCTGGTCTTGGTACGGGTTAGTCCAAACCCGATCGCTCCGACGACCATAAGACAACACATCGCTACCGCGTAGTGGTTCCTCACAATAAAGTTGGAGACGTGTTCCCAGAACTTCTCAGCTTTCGAATCAACGCGATTCGGAATAGCCGAGTTTCGGCCTTTTGCCTTTGGATCCGGCGTAACCACCCAGCGCTTGGCGTAACCGATCAGGTGCAAGGCGGCTGGCAACAACAAGAATAGAATCACGTTGAGAACCATCACGCCCAGCGCAGAGTATAGACCAAACTTTCGTATAGGCGTAAGCTCGGATGCACAGAGCGACATCAGTCCGATGGCCGTGGTGGCTGAGCAAAGGATCGCTGGTTTGAGCGCGTGTATCACCGCACGTTCCGTAGCGCCTGAAAGGCCTCCATCCTCGACCGCGTCGCGGTAATAGTTAACGAAGTGGACGGCTCCCGAGATCGCCAATACATAAACCAGCGACGGCATCGACAGCACGATCGCATCCACCGTTTCGCCGGTTGCCCAGATAAGTCCTAAAGACGCTGCCGCACTTGTCACCGAGCAGAAGAAGACGATCATCGTCAGAACCACGCTGCGCAATGACCACCAAGCTAGCCCCAGTCCGAGCAAGCCTGAAAAGCCAGCCAATCGGACCAGGGTCTTCTCACCCTCTTCGTCAATTGCAATATTGTCGACCGGTGGGCCGCCCAAATGGAGCTGATCGTCGGGTATGCCGGCCTGAGCGATCAAACGCCGCAAGACTCCCGGAGGAACGTTGGGTCTAAAAATCCGCATCTGCCCATGCCCGAGTATCGGTTTGAGCTTGGCTGTCGTTTCCGGGTCGAGCGAAACAATCACGCACGTTTGACGGCCATCAGGTCCAAGAACAGATCCTTTAAGCCTCTCGATCGCGTCGAGAATACTCAATGGATGGGAACCCGACGTTAATTGGTCGAGTAGTTGCCGTCCCGTTGACACGCCCTTGAAATATTTCTTTGCTTCCAATGCGTCGACATTGTTCTCATCAACAACGATCGGAGAAACCAGCGATGCCAATTTAGCAATACGTGGATCGTCTTGCTCTCCGCCAGTGGCAGGGTCCTCACCAAGTTTACATCCCTCCCAACTCACCAATATGAACTGGTCCGATGGAAAGTTCTTTCGAAACCAGGCGAGCTCGCTTGTCTCAACAAACGACTTGGGCAACCAATCTTCAACCTTGTTGACGTTGCTTTGAACGGCTTTGCCAGCACTAAAAAACGTAAACGGAACGCAAGCAAGACTGCCAATAAGGATCAGCCAGCCCCAACGGTCATAAAATGTCTTCTTGCCGACAATCGGTGGTTGCACTCTAACGCCCTTCGACTTTTCTGACGCAATTCCCTGCGTCGATTTCATTGTCGTGACTTGAAAAGTGGGAGGAGTCTACTTGATTTCAACCGATTTCGACAGTTTGAAAATCGGTCCAATACGAATAATCTGTGGCGAATGGTTCAAAATGAACGCATCGCACAAACCTTTCCGATTGTTGAAACCCAGACTCGCTCGTGGTCTTTTCGCAATATGGAATGCGAAAAACAAGTCGCGATCGAACACAAGTCGTCCGTTGGTTGGGTCATCGACTTTCCAAAGAAGCGGGTTCTAGGAAATTTGCGGCGTTTTCTGAAATCAGCTTTTTTTCCTGTGAATCTGGAAATGCACTCGTGCCCAACAAGTGATTGCACGGATTTCGGTGTATTCAACGCGACAAAATGGCGAGCATTCCGCTTTTCACGATCATTCCGACCGTGTATAGTTCTGTTGTTGGCCCTGTTGAAATTGAGTCTCAACTAAGATAGGCTATCCGTCGATGAGACTGATTGACGTTCCACGTTCGCAACTTTACTTAACCTGAGTGGTTTCATGATCACCGACTCGGTTCCCCTCCCAATCGAATACTTACCTTGCGATTCTCAAGGCACGATCGTTGAGATGTGCGGTCGTCCCGGCCAAGTCCAACGGTTGGAAGAGCTTGGCATTCGAAATGGTTGCAAGGTCCGCATGGTTTGTCGCGGTGAACCTTGCCTGATTTGTATCGACGGTCGCCGCATCAGCCTTCGATTGGGTGGTTCGGCAGAGATCTTTGTTGTTCCGTCCCCCGAATAATACCGCCGAATAATGTCGCAGGCGGATATTGGGTTGCATGAGCTTGAGCTAGGCGTGACAGCTTCCATTGTCGAGGTGCGGGGGGACGATGTTGTCGCTATCCGGCTTATGGAAATGGGACTCATCGAAGGCGAGCTGATTTCGATGATCGGGCGTGCACCGATGGGAGATCCGACTGAGTATTCGGTCCGAGGATATAGGATCAGTCTTCGAAAAACCGAATCTTCCCGCGTCCAAGTGCGCATCGATTCCAATGAAAGCTAAAACCGAAACGGAAAAACGAGTTCGAACAGTGGCCCTCATTGGCAACCCAAACACGGGTAAAAGCAGCCTGTTCAACGCCCTATGTGGAATGAATGCACGCGTCGGAAACTACCCCGGAGTTACGGTTGAACAAAAGGTTGGAAGGCTGGTCGGAACAACTCGCAGTATCGAGGTCGTTGATTTGCCTGGTACGTACTCGCTGGCTGCGAGATCGGCGGATGAAGCGGTTGCAGTCAACGTTTTATCGGGCATGTTGCCGCAGCAAGCGGCCCCCGAAATTGCCGTGGTGATTTTGGATGCCTCCAACGTCGAACGCAATTTATATTTGTTCAGTCAGATCTATGAGCTTGGGCTGCCGGTCGTTTTGGTTCTCAACATGTGGGATCGCGTTTCGAGCGAAGGCATGCACGTGGACGCAGAACTCATCGCCAAACGGCTCGGGGTACCGGTAGTCTGCACCGCCGCGAACAAACGCCAAGGTATCGATCAGTTGAAGGCTACGATTGAACGCTTGCTCGAGGGCGAGGCCCAACCGCCGGCCGCCTTGCAGCTTGCCCGAAACCAATTCCCCGAGTCGTTTCAAAAGGAAGCAATCGAGCTTCAGGCTTGGCTCAGCTCCAAGGGCCGACCATTGCCTAGGCATCAAGTCGATCGCATGTTGATCGACACGGACGGACATTTCCAAAAATCGCTTTGCCAAAGTGGGCTTAACGAAATCAATGAACGCATCGCGACTGCCCGCGAACGGCTTTTGGCGGCTGGATGCAAAGTTCCGACGTTCGAAACCAAGGCCCGCTACGCATGGATTCGAACGGTCATCGACGGAGCGGTCACCCGCAAAGAATCCGCGACCTCCTCGCCAAGCGATCGAATCGATCGTTGGTTGACGCACCGTTGGATCGGTATGTTCTTTTTCGCATTGATTATGTTTTTGGTATTCCAGTCCATTACGCTGATTGCAGGTTGGCCGATGCACGGTATCGAACTCTTGCAAGGAATAGTGAGTTCCAGCATCGAGTCGGTAATGCCAGCAGGAGCCTTGCGAAGTCTCCTGGTGGATGGAATTGTTGCAGGGGTGGGGGCCGTAGTGATTTTCCTGCCGCAAATCGCGATCCTATTCTTCTTTATCGCGGTGCTGGAGGATTGCGGATACATGGCCAGAGCCGCATTTGTAATGGACAAACTGATGTCATCCGTCGGATTGAGCGGCAAATCATTCTTGCCCTTGATGTCTTCGTTTGCGTGCGCAGTTCCTGGAATCATGGCTACGCGAACAATCGAGAATCGCAAAGACCGGATGGTAACTCTGCTGATTGCGCCCCTGATGAGTTGCTCGGCTCGAATGCCGGTTTACATCTTGATGGTGACTGCATTCGTTCCAAAGTTGTATTTTGCGGGTGGTTGGGTTTCGTTGCAGGGTCTTGTCTTGTTGGGAATGCAAGCCATTGGGGCGGTCGTTGCAATTCCGGTTGCATGGGTCCTCAAGAAATATTTTTTTCCTGGCGAACCGGCGACGTTCCTAATGGAATTGCACAGCTACAAATGGCCCTCGTGGTTCGTCATTCAACAGCGGGTTTGGGAGCGAGTGGTAGCATTCGTTTCTCGCGCCGGAACACTCATATTGATCACTTCTATTTTGGTATGGGCGGCAGGCTACTTTCCGGGCAGCCACAAATCGCTGAATGCCAAGATTGCGGAGGTAGAGGAATTGCAACGAAACAAAGCGGACGAGCAAGTCATCGAAAAACTCCAAAGCGATGTGAATCAACTTCGTGGCGCACTCATCGAGTCGAGCTTCCTTGCGATGGCTGGCCGATGGATCGAACCGGCGGTTAAGCCGCTTGGATGGGACTGGAAGATTGGAGTTGCAGTGATCGCCTCGTTTCCGGCACGCGAAGTCATTATCGCCACTCTCGGGACCATCTATTCGCTGGGAACGGACCAAAACGAAGAGAGCGTTGGGCTCCAAGGGCAAATGCAGCAAGCCAAGTGGCCGGATGGCCGTCCCGTGTTTACCTTGGCTACTGCCATGTCCATCATGGTGTTCTTTGCGCTCTGTGCACAGTGTTCCGCCACGCTCATGACCATCCGGCGCGAAACGAATTCGTGGCGATGGCCCATCTTTTCATTCGTCTACATGACGCTGCTGGCGTATATTGGGGCTTGGATGACGTTTCAATTCTTTTCCCTGTGGAGCTAAATTCCATCATGGACGCCCAAACTGCTATCGCGATCGGAGTGGTCATTCTGTGCGCTATCGTCGCCCTGCGTTCGTGGGCAAGCTACTGGATTGGCTTACTTCGCCCGGCCGATCCGAATTCCACATCCAAGACAGGTTGCAGTGGCTGTGCGAATGGATGCCAAATGGCGAGCGGCTCCCCCAATATCGTTGAGCTAAAACGAGAGCCCTCAAGTCCATCGCCACCGAGCCTGACGAAGCTGAGCTAGCGGAGAGCCCGCCAGTACTTCGTACCATACCGTGACCATTGTCCCGTCATCGCACTCGACCGTTGAGGGATATCCCAAATCGCCTGTTAGAGCGTCCGCAGTCAACGTGATCGGCTCGCTCCAAGACTTGCCCGAGTCCTGACTAACTCGGAGCTGGTTGCCTCGGGGCTCGCGTCGATAACCATACGACATCAATAATCGACCATCTTTGAGCCTGAGTAAGTGCGATGGCAACCCCCATACTCCGATCGCGTGCGGGATGGTCCAAGTGCGTCCACCATCCTGCGATTCGCATTGGAGAGTTTGCCGCTCGTCCTGTTTGTTGTGATTGCGAATGTGGCAGACCAATAGGCCGTCGGCAGCCTCAACCATGTGCAGTTCGTGATAGTTCTTGGCGTCATCGTTTGGACGTGTTGGGATCGTCGCGATCCATTCCCAGGTCAATCCGTCGTCCATGGACTGACAGACTCCAACTCGGTCGTCGTGCCATAGCGCTTTGCCTGCATACAATAGTCGCCCATCTTGCAACGCGATGGGGCCATGCGGGCTGTTGAGCGGCACTTCGTATCGCTGCGACCAAGTGATGCCGCCATCGATCGAGCGGAGCATATAGGACCCAAGCTCGCGTTTTCTCTGTTCTGCGGACAATCGATGGTGGACCGCTTGCCACTCCGAAATGAGCTTTGGATCGGAAAAGGCTCCTGGCTCGCCAGGTTTCGCTTTCTCGGCGCGAGCCAAGATCGGTTCGTATGCAAGCGACGTGAAGGTGGTCACCAAAATACTCCCCTTGGCTGTTTCGACGATCCCTGCATCGCGGTCATCGATCGGCCCATCGTATAGTACTTGAGGCCAACTCCAGGTCTGACCGTTATCCTTAGACCGCATCCATTCAAGCCGACCGAACGGGCAAACGTGTGTCTCTCGTCCCCCCGAAAAAGCCAACATCAACTCGCCATTCGAACGTTTTGCAACCGTTGGCCATCCGTGGTAAAGAGGCGGTTTCCAACTGATCACTCGGACATCCAAAATGTCAATCGCCGGAGCAATGCTTGCATCGCTGTTTCGGCTCGTGGCAACACCATAGAGAGCTCCACATGCGGCGGAGCTGGTCAACAAGAATTGTCTGCGAGATCTCATGTTTTGATTCACCCAAAGATAAACTATGATAAGGACCCGTATTCGCCATTATCCTACTTGAAACCAACTCTGTAGCATGCCCCCTAAACGACCAGCCAGGCTGGAATTCACTGATTGCCGCGGATGCGGGAAACGCATCGCTACCACCGCAACCCTCTGTCGCCATTGCAATACGGCCAGGCTACCGACCCACGATCACTTCGAAGACGAGTCCGACGACGATGATTCGAACGCGGACGCGCACGGAGCCCTGGGCTACGGCGGCTACGACGAGTACGATGTGGAGGAAGAAGTTGAAAAACCAAGTCGAATGAAAGCCATTTGGTGGATGGTTGCCTGGAGCCTCATCGCATTTTTTGTGCTCACTATTTTCTTGCCATTTTGGTGAATTTTGAGTTGAGAGTTGAGAGTTGCACGATTCTCCGAATCGTTCTTAAAGCATGGCCCACTATTCGGTCTTTGATTCTTGAATCCATAGTTGGACGCCATAGGCGGGACCAAGCGGTGGGCGCCAAGTGTTAGGCATTGCGGGGTCTTGGACCATGTACCGTTTGCGCAGTAACTCAACCGGCTGACTTCCATCGTGTTGCTGACTTGTGCCGGCGTGGCCGGTCGAACTGGAACTCCCGGGGTTCCTCCAAGAGAGCGGTTGCGTTTCAAGAAATGTGCTACCATCGCGAAGCGCGACGATTCGAAAGTTTTGGCCATCCTCGATTTCGGTCACACCAATCTCATATTCTCCGGTTGGAAGCGGAACGCTGGAATAATCGTCCGCAGGGCCATTCACCCCAATACCATGCGTAGCTAGACGCAATTCAAACCCACCGCATGGTATGTAAACTCTCCAGCATTCCTGGACATCCAGGTTGTAGTTCAACGCCACTACGGCGATTTTTGATGGGTCCTCAATGACCAGCTCTCTCGCCATGTTGCGCAAGCGGTCGTATTTCGGAGTGATTCGAGCAATTTGATACCGATTGGAAAAATGGGCCGTCCAGGCTGCGATAGCCAAAGTTGCGATGAGCAAATGCAACAAACTGACCTGTCGCCAACTGCGCGCAGTGGATTTCGAGCCTGCTTGTGAATCGTTCAAGGCGTTCTCTTTTGGAGCTTGTAGATAAACAATGGCGCGATGCTATTGTCCTTGGCATCGGAATTCGTGTCGGTGATCGCCAAGAAAACAACCTCGTCGTCGATGGCAAAAGACTCGACACCATGGCTTCCCGCACACTGAAAATTCAAACCATCAGTAGTCGAAGACAGAACAGGCTTGAACAAAGGGTTTTTGGCATTTCCTGAAACAAACGAACTTCCACCTCCGAAATGAGAAACCACGATAAGCTGTTCTTTTTTTACTTTGATCTTGAGTCGAGCAATGAATTCTTGATGACCAGAATTGATCACCAGAGACGCTCCGGATCCTTGCCCAAAAGACTTATACAACCAGCTATTGTAGTTGGCAGGCAGATAGACGTGCCAAGCGAACTCGAATGGCTGATTGCAATCCATCGCAGCGACATAGATCCTGCCTGGGTCCTTGACATTCAAGGACCCGATCTTGCGCTCGAGACGAGCGATCTCCGATCCCAAACGGTAGCATTCGGCCCGAGAGCGCATTGCAAAGTATCCACCGACGCACGCGCCTAGGGTCAGGCAAAAAAACAGAAGACGGTCAACAGACTTTGGCATAAGGTGGTGGTACGAATGAAACTGCGGTTAGTGCAATTGCGACAAGTATATCAAACTCCAATGTTGCCTTTATCACTGCGCTCTTCAGGACGGGTCGACAACTATTCCCTCACTCCTCACTCCCCCGCGCAGCCCTCAGCCCTCACCCCATCGAGATCAACGCCGAATCGAGGCTCTCGCCATTTTCGCCAACCAATCGTTCTGTGGGCGATTGGAAATGTCTAGCAGAAAGTACTGCGCATTTTTTGTCTTGAGCATGGACAATAACGCCACATAGCGTCGCGGCATTACGTCATGGTCATCACGTACGACCGTGTCATTGAAGGCCGACAAGTCACTCTGAATCAACTGCAGGGCTTCCTCTGGGCGCTTCGAAAGTTCAATCATTGCCTGGAACGAACGGTCTGCAGTCCCGTCTTTAAACGACTTCCAAATCGAACTTAGGCTGTTACCGACGTTTGCCTCGGGGCGTTCTAGATTCCAAACTCGGCAGATTCCGTCCGAAGCACCACTGTATAAGTCGCAGACGGTTTCGCCAAAACCGACGCTATAAACGTGCGAATCATGCTTACCAATATTCATGACCAGTTCCCCGGTCCATGGATCCCATAGGTTTACGGCTCCTGACATGGCTCCCGAAACCAACCAAAGACCGTCCGGAGAAAACGAAATCGCACCAAAGATGAATTGATC
The DNA here is from genome assembly GCA_040080875.1 of Pirellula sp. Classification (GTDB taxonomy): domain Bacteria; phylum Planctomycetota; class Planctomycetia; order Pirellulales; family Pirellulaceae; genus JBKCUI01. Next base: position 740 of record JBEBHM010000089.1, on the reverse strand, counting down.
CGTTGTCATCAGTTGGCGCATTTCCATATTCGGAATGCTCCATACACGTATGGCTTTGCCAATGTGTGCGGTTGCAAAAATACGCCCTGTCGATGAGCAGCTGACCCCATACATTCTCGAATCATGCTGCTTCTTATCGAGTTTATGACTAGATTCCATTGCTCCGTTCGCAGCGTTCCAAGTTTGCACTTCGGAATCCCATCCAACCGTCAGCAAAGACTTGCCATCTGCCGTGAAGTCGACATCGTAGACCCCGCGATGATCCAAATGCGCAATTTCGTGGCCATTCGAAATATCCCAGGCATAGCCCGCATTTTGTCGAAAGACGACTCCCGCGATCTTCCGATCGTCGGGCGAAAACGTTAATGCGTTGATATCAGAATTGGGATCCGCACCTTTGTTCCATTTCCAATGATATTGCTTTTTTGATTCTGCAATATTCCAAACAACCACGTGCACTTCGTCCTTGGTTTCTCCTCCCCAGGCCATGTGAGTTGATGCATGATTGAATGCGATCGCAGAACAACTAATGCCATCGGTTTCAATTACCTGACGTTCGGTGCCATCTTTCGCTGAAATCAAGCCAATTCGATTTTTTTCGTAAGCGATAGCAATCCACTTACCATCCGAGGAGGCTGCTATGACCGAAGTTACATAGGGTGATTTCGAGGATGTTACTTCCTGTTGAGTTTCCAAATTCCAACGGCGTATTTTTTTGTCCCATCCAGACGAATAAAGGA
>JBEBHM010000713.1:0-4508 GCA_040080875.1 Pirellula sp. | reverse complement strand
AATCGCATAATCCCGCAGGTTTATCCTGCGGATTGTTAGGCTTCTCGCTACCGGAACGCTTCCCTCCATTTCGCATACCCTACTACTGCCTACTGCCTACTTTAGCCCATCAACCGTTTGAGTTCGGATAGGTTTCTGGCCGCGTCAAAGAAAGCCTCTATGTTCACTTCCAAGCCGGAAATCGCAGTGCTCTTGAGCAAACCCGTTTTTTCAAGCTTGAGAGTCATTTGATACTCATTTCCAATAAGTCCATACTGTTCGACAGACCGCTGTTCGCAATCCACGATCCAGTATTCTTGAACTCCATTAATTGCGAAGTCCTGAAATTTGACGCCGCGATCTCTTGCCTCCGTCGATTCGGACAGGACCTCGACTGCCATGTCTGGAACCGGAAACAATATCGTTGTGTCGGTTAGCGTCGCCGTCTTTGCCGGACCAAAGAAAACGACGTCCGGTTCATAGTCGTTCCGTGGGAAAACGCATAAACACTTCTCAACAACCACGGTGCCTAGTCGATGAAGCTCGACGTGAACTTTCAAGACCATCCCAATACGGAGTACCGCTTCAAGGTGCCGGTATCGCGTTGGTGAGTGGAGGAGAATCTGGCCATCAATAAATTCGACTTTCTGTTGCTCGGTCATTTCTTGATAGAATTTTTGACGGCGAGAAAGCTCTTCATCCAACTGTTGCTGAAGCAATGCCACAATCTGGGGCAACTGAGGCGAATGGCGAATTGGCTCTAATGTGGATTCGAGGGAACTCATGCAATGCATTGTAGCATTCATCGCCATTCGATTCAAACTGGCATACCATTCGCTCCAGCCTCGGTTGAGGGTTGAGGGTTGAGGGATGTTAGCGAGAATCCTAAATATCCGCCGGGTAAACCTGCGGGATTTCTTATCAGCCTTCTTCTGCCGATCCAGCAACTGGCACGGAGATGTTGTTGAGCAAGACCGTGTTCGAAATGCGAGACTGAACCGCTGACAAGTCGGCGGCCGTCACTCGCCGATCTTTGTTAATGTCCCTCGGGTCGCCTACCGAAACAATCGTGTTTGAGATGCCACTGTGCACTGCCGATAGATCTGCTGCGGTGACTCGATAAGGTGCACCGCCGGTGATCTCGGCCATCGCATGCCCCATGTAAAACGCCGACTGCTGACTCAAGCCCGTGTTTGCATTGGCTTTGACGATGACTTGCAACCAGGTGTTTTGAATCGCATTGTCGGCCCACTCGATCCGAATACGAGCAGGAGTCAAACCCGATCCAGGTGTCACCACAATATTCGTCGGCGCCGGTGCATTCGCCCATGCGCTCGGATTCACCACACCCGATGCACCCGCCGGGGCTACTCGGAATGTAAAGTCGGCTGCGGTTAAGCTCGTTGCAACCAGTCCGGCAACGTCGATTACCATGCCGTTCAATCCTCGCGAGTAGTTGATCTTGTTCGCATCCGATGTTGTTCGATCCGCCGCGATAATCGACATGCCCGACGCAAGCGGACCCTTAACATTGTCCAGCGCCGCACCCACTCCACCAAGCGATGCATAGTCCGACCCCTTGTAATAGACTTGGCGATTGGTGACCGCGACCAAGGCGTTCAATGTGAAACTGGTCGATGAAGTATTCGTGCCATCGCTGGCAGTAATCGTGACTAATTCATTCACGAGCTTCGTGCTCGGCGTATACAACCACGTCCAAGTCCCATCGTTGTTCTTGACGACGGTGCCGGGGCCTTGAGTTACCGTCAACAGGACCGTTCCATTCTCTGGATCGCTCCAAGTGCCTGTGTTGGACAGGGTGGAAAGGACGTTGCCACTAACGGTCGCTTGATTGGAGGCCAACGCGACCGGTTCGTCTACATTGGCAACGGGAATTCCAAACATTTTGTTGGCAGTCGACCCATCGGTGCTTGTCGCGCGAACGATGACGCTTAACAAATTGGCGGTTTCATAGTCGAGATTGGCCAATGCCAAAGTAATTACGCCGGTAGTTGAATTAATCTGGAATCGCCCTCCCGCCGAATCGACCAATGAGTAAGTAACCACGTTATTCGTACCATCTTGATCGACAGCCCTCGCTGTGATACCGACGATGGATCCGATTGGTGCTGACTCTGAGATGCCGTCGACGTTTTGATCGGTATCATCGGGCTGAGTTACTGCAAACTCATTGACATCGGTGAGAGTTAGTCCATATGCGACCGAATGATCGGGCGATCCACCGAGAGCTGGGTCATCGACTTGAACTTGAATGGAAAAAGCGATTTGGGATTCGAAGTCCAACGCGACGCCCGACTTGACATAGAGCACGTTGTTATCGATTTCAAACTTGGAAGCATCGGTTCCCGTCCCCACAAGCGACAACGACTCCACCCCAAGGGCATCGTCGACGATCCGAATATCGGCGACTTTGACGCGGGCTGCTGAATTGGCATTTTCGGCTAGGACTGAGATGATGTTATCAAGCGCGACCTGTGGCGCTTCATTCACATCCGTAACGATCAAATTAAGTGCCTGTTCGAACGTCAAACCACCAGCATCAGTGGTGCGAACTCGAATGCTGTAGCTGTTCTGTGATTCGAAGTCGAATGCGGTATTCGCCTTGAGCTGGCCACCAACAACCGTGAATGTCGTGTTGTCATTCGAGCCAGTGCCCGCAACTAAGCTATACGTAAATGTATCAGCCGCATCTGGATCGACGCTGCCGAACATACCAACAACTGCATTTGGCAAGTTGTTTTCGGCAATGGTGATCGATGACAAGTTAATAGCCGTCGGGGCATCATTGATATTGCTGACGTTGATATACGAGGAAATGTTGACAACACTATAAGCGCTCGAACCGCCGAAGCTAGGAATGACAACCCCCGTGTCACCACTGAAATGGCCATCCGTCTGATCCCAACCGTAGAAGCTGATGTGGGCCTGAGTGCCGTTCTTTCCATCCGGAACAAAGCGGATGCGATCGAGAACACTTGTTCCAAGCACTGTTACGCCATTAGTGAGATTAAAGATCGTCCAATTTGTACCACCATTGGTCGAGAATTGCCAAGTTCCGTTGCCGCTTTCGACGACATTGACTGCAATACCTCGAACGGAATTGGTGTCCACGTCGACCACGGCACCGGTGAACAGGCTGGATACTAGATTGCCCGTATTATCGATCTGATCTTCAGTAATCCCCGCGAAATTGAAGCCGCCAGTAAAGAACGGAGCATCATTGACTGCGTTGACGATGATGGTCACCTGGCCTACGTCGCTCAGGCTACCATCGCTCAAAGTGTAATCAAACCCGGCAAGGCCGTTGTAGTTTGCCTCTGGTTCGAAAGTAATCGTACCGTTGGCATTTAACACAACTGTTCCGTGGCTAACGCCGGAGACGGCGACCACCGAAAGACCTGCATTATTGGTATCGACGTCGGTGTCATTCCCCTTGAGGTCAGTTTGGCTCAAAACGAACGGTGTGTCTTCATCGGTCGTGCGGGTGTCATCAACCGCCACCGGTGCGTCGTTGACGTTGGTCACCGTGATCGTGAAGACCTGATTGAAGGTCAAGCCGCCTGCATCTGTTGTGCGAACTCGGATGCTGTAGCTGTTCTTTGTCTCGAAGTCGAAAGCCGCATTGGCGATCAGTTGGTTACCACTGATCGAGAACGCAGCGTTATCGGAGTCGCCGGTACCGCTGACGAGGCTGTAGGAAAACGTATCGCCAACATTTGCATCGATTGAAGACAACGTTCCGATCACCGTGTTCGCACTGCCATTTTCGGCGATCGTACTGGATGACAGTTGAATATCTGTCGGTGCAGCGTTTTGAATTTGGATCTTCAAATTCACTTGGTTAGGTGAGATACCTTTCGTGAATACCTGATAGTTCAATCCATTAATTACTTCGTTCGAAGCGGCACTCCAACCACTGAAGCTTACGGATATACCGTCTGTCCCAAGGGCAGTGGCGTCGTTTCGGATCGTTCCAGCAAAAGCCGGATCAAGTTCACCAATCAAAATGCTGTCCATACCATTTCCGCCCCGTATGATGATCGATGACGTTGGATCGGCGAAAGTTGTCGCTTCGAAGTGACCGTCTGGACTACGCAGACGCATCATGCCGGGGTTCACCAAATCGGTCGGATCGGCATCTTCCAAAATCGCAGCTGTGGCACCGGCAGGAAGTTCAAAGATGAGTTGGTCCGTGCTGTTTGCGATTGTGAATGGTTCCACGCCGTCCCAATCGAAAACGATATTTTCGTTGGTTCCGAAGGGATCTAAAATCGTTTGACCATTCCCAGGCGCGAAAAATCGTTGCGTGATCGTTTCAAACAAACTCCCCTTGATAACGACCGAGTCGGGTCCATTACCTGAACCGCCATGAAACTGAATTCCGCCGGCAAGCAACGAACTATTGGTTAGAAAATCGAGTGTCAACTGGTCGCTTACGTCGTTGGCACCGGTGATCTGAGTTATAGCTGGGCCAGAGTAAGAACCATCGGCAATGTACTGACCATTGT
>JBEBHM010000712.1:0-4509 GCA_040080875.1 Pirellula sp. | reverse complement strand
GCGTCAAGCGGAGGGCCTGAGGGAGAAGACCTTTACTCAACCGTGCTCCATGAACTCGGACATGCTTTAGGGTTGGCCAATAACTCAAACTTGGCGATCCACAAACGGATCAACAAAGATCTCACTTTCAGGTTCAACGACGGTACTGCCGCTTTCCTCGTGGATGATCCGACAGACACCGATAATATGGCGGACCATCTCAACCCGGCGATTCACCTCAACGATCTCATGAATCCATCTGGGCGAATAAGAACACGGTACACGATCTCGGATTTGGACGCTCGCATCCTCGGGGAGGGTTTCGGCTATTCGATAGATCTTCCAAGCCTTTTAAAGCGAACTTTCGTAACGACCTATGACTCCCAACCCGGTTCGCCAACGTTCCGCCAGTTGACGATTCACGGCGACTTGGGAACAACCCTCAATCCCTCTCGCTTAGTAGACCAAATCTATTTGAACGTCATGGCCGATGAGATCTATGTCGACGTCAACGGCTATGTCAAAAAATTTGGGACAACGGCAGTCGACTCAATCGTGGTGTTTGGCGGGGGCGGTAGCGACGAAATAACTGTTGAAGCAACCCGGGCCGGAATGCCGCTGACGATTAACCCGGGGTTCGGCTCCGATAACAAAGTGTTTCTGGGCGGCGGGCTTCGCAACCTGATTCATATCCAGGGCGACGTAACGGTGTTTGAAGAGGGGGGCGAGACCACGCTTAGCTTACGCGATGAAAAAAACACAGACCCACGCACTTTTTCGATTTTTGGACAAGACGTGACGTTTCTGGGAAGCTCTGCGCAGATCAGGTACAGTAATTACGGCAATCGGGCACAGAATGTCCATCGCCTCGCCGTTCGAGGCGGGTCCGGCGGCAATACCTTCAACGTGAACACAAGAGTTGACGAAGACACAAGAACGGAACTTTTCGCTGGTACGTCCAAGGACACAATTAATGTCTCCACCACTAGCGTCCAAGGACTAACCATCGACGGCGTGGCTGGTGTCGACCGCGTTACCATTGGCTTATTTGAAAGGAATGGCCTGCGAGACGTACTTGGTTCCGTCTTTGTCACCAATACGAATGGTTATACGGATCTTATTCTGGATGACTCAGGAGACTTTACCCCCTCGAACAACATTCGCGTAGGAGGGAGCACCGTAACTGGAGTCGGTCCGGCGGCACTCAACTTCGATCCGCGCGGTATCCAATCACTTACCGTTTTGGCAGGTAAACCCGCTGACAATACGGGCAACTGGATCAGCGTTCTCGATACGCCCCAGAACCGCGCCGGCAATCTTGTCGTCACCCTTAAAACCGGGCAAAACAGTGATCGGGTAGACGTTGAAGCCACTTCCTCCAGTTTGTTTATTGACGGCCAGAAAGGACTTGACCAGGTCTTCGTCGGAAAAGATGGCAGCATTCTGGGAATAAGCGGCACCGTCACGGTCAGCAACCCAGTGAATCGCACTGCCCTGACGATTGACAATTCTCGGGATAATCGTCTGCGAGCCGGCACATTGAGCGAAGATTCGTTTCGATTGTTCACTACAAGGATAGATTTTATCGAAAATGATCTGACGTCATTGACGTTTCTTGGCGGAGTTCGCAGTAATGTCACGGTCAATGATACGCCCCAGAACGCTGGTGGGAACTTGCAGACCGATCTCGTTTTCGGCAGTGGTATCGACAACGTCAACGTTCGCGGGACTACCGGCGCCCTGAACATTAACGGCAATGGTGGGCGGGACAATGTAAACATTGGTGCCGATGGCAAGGTTGATCAAATCGCCGGCGCGATTGACATCAGTAATCCGGCTGCCGGGGGCTTTACGACGGTGAATGTTGATGGATCGAAGGAAGATATCGGTCACTTCGTCAAACTGGATTCGGGGAGCTTGCGGGATTTGGCACCTGCGGAAATCCGGTTCGCGGAGCGAGATCTTTTGGCGCTGACGGTTTCGGCCGGACCATTCTTCAATCAATTCAACGTTGTCAACACGCCGCAAAATGGCCCGCGAAATTTGTCCGTGACACTCAATACAGGATTGGTGGGCAACATCGTCAATGTGCAGCAGATTTCATCCGCTACTACCATCAATGGTCAAGACGGAGGCGATATCGTAAATGTTGGATTAGAGGGCAACATGCAAGGGATTACGAATACGCTCGAAATCACCAACCTTTTGAGCAGGTCGACGATAAACTTGGAGAATTCGAACGACACTCGGGAGCGTTCGGTAACGATGGACGTCGTCGACACTGGTTCTGGTATCTACGGCATCGTCGATTTCGATGGTTCGGAGCCGGGACAAATCCGCTACAAGCAAGCGGATCTGCGAGCACTCAACGTTTGGGCCGGCAGTGGATTGGACAGATTTTCTGTGTTCAACACTGCGGATAACGGCGTCGATCCAATCACAACGATCTACGCGGGCCAAGGCGGTGACGAGTTTGGAGTTCTGGGCACGACCGGAAGATTGTTCATTCATCCTCAGGGAGACAACAACCACGTCTCGATCTACTCGCTGGACAGGATTCTCGGGGACATCGTTTTGGAAGGCTCCGCGGAGTTGACGGGGAATTCTGTAGTTATTAACGATGGGAATGGCACTGGACGTTACGTCTATAGGATGGACTCGGAGCGAATCTATCGGACCGCACTGGATGGAAGTTCGCCGACCGGCAGTATTTATCTCAAATCGTTGCCGCTCGCCAGTTTGGCACTCGTTGCCGCTGACAACGGTAACGGTTTTCAAATTGACGGAACGCCCATTCATCCGGCCTCGGAAATGATCCGACCGATTGAAGTATTTACCGGTGCCGGCGATGACCATGTCGCGATCTTTGGGGGCAGTCATCCGATAAATGTTGCGATGAGGAATGGGGTTTACCAAACCGTCAGGCTCGGCGACGCGGCGCATTCGCTTGACGCAATTCAGGGCACAGTTTCCGTTTCAGGCGCAGGCTTCATCGATGCGTTCATTTCGGACGATGCGTCCACAACGGCGAAATCCGTCAGGATCGATCACAATGTTACCAACGGTCAGGTCGTTGAACGGCGAGTGATTAATAATCAGGGCAATACCGTCCTGCTGAACACATTTGAATTCGATTTTGCCGGCCAGGGACGGGTCAGCTTTCAGGCCGGTCGCGCGGACAACGGGACCAACCAGGTTGATATTGTAGGCGTTGCGGCCAACTCTGAAGTGGTCGCATCGGGCGGACCGGACCATGATGTGTTCCAGGTCGTTTTGGCAGGGAACACGAGCCAGATCCTTGGTCCAGTAACGATCAACAGCCCCGATGCCGATTCAGATTTTGCGTACTTCTTTGACCATTCAAGCCTCGTTTCGCGTGATTACACGCTCAAGACCAATCCGCTGAACGCCAGCGGTTTTGTGGTACAGAGTGCGGGACTCCCCGCGATGGCCTTTAACGGCCTGGTGCAGATGATTTTCTACACGCCCCAGATCGGTGGCAACACGGTTAACATTCCAAGCTCGCCTGGAACAACCCTGATCATGCTTTTGGGAGATGGTGACGATGTGAGGCTGGGAAGTTCGTCCCCCGCGATTGCCGGCAACATGAGCGCATTGAACGGTGCATTTCGGTTCAATCCTTACCTTCAAGACAATGTGATATCGCTTGTGCTTGACGATTCGAGCAACAGCTCCACCGCTCGCGATGTGACGATCGAACATCTGGGCGCGAATGGGCTGGTATCGGGAATGGGTTTCAGTTCTCTGTTATTTGCTGATACCCCCGGCATCACGCTGGACATCCGGGGCGGTGCCATGGATGATTCATTCATTATGAGTGGTAATCCCTTGGCAGCCCGTATCCGGATCGATGGCGGTGCCGGCAACGACATCCTGGTCGGCAGTGGCGGGAACACGTTGTTTGGCGGCGCAGGACGGGACTTGCTAGTCGCCGGTGGATTGGCTAGCGTGCTCGACGGCGGGCTCGGTGAGGACATCCTAATCGGAGGGAGTATTAACGATTCCAGCTTGTCAAATCTCAACGAAATCAGAACGGTCTGGACGGGAGACAGTGCCTATGATTCGCGGGTTTCCCTCCTCCAAGATACCCGGCTGTCCAACGATAAAGTCACTGGAAACGACCAGCGCGATACGTTGACCGGCGGACTCGACGCACTCGATCTATTCTTTGGTGAACTGGAAAACGAATTATTCGATGGAGACCTGCTCACGGATTTGGAGGAAAGCGAGTATCTCGTGCCGCTGTTGTAGTCCCTGACCCGGCGATTGCCCTTCCGGATAGTTAGGCGAGCAGCAGTTTAGAAAATACCCGTAGCGAAACTCGCCAAGAGTTTCGGGAGACGCGATTGCCCGCCGAAAGTCTTGACGACTTTCGCTACGTCAGGTAGTAACTCATCTGCCGGTTAGTTTGGCCTTTTCCAGCGTTGTCGGTTTTCGGCCGTAAACTTGATTGCGTCCGCGTTTGAGCCTAGACTCTGTTCTGGTGGAAATCATAGGCGGCAAGAGTTT
>JBEBHM010000711.1:0-4510 GCA_040080875.1 Pirellula sp. | reverse complement strand
CTTCGCCACTTCGAAAGGTCTCGCTCAACCGACTCGAAAAAACCGTTGCCAATCTCATTCAACAAGGTCTTAAACTCGACGACGAGATCCTGAGCCTCGCGGGGCTTGGACGCATCGAATATGTCTTTTTTATGCCAGAGTCCAAGGACATTGTCATCGCTGGTCCAGCGGAAAAGTGGCATCGCGATGTAAACAACCGAATGGTTGGTCTGAATTCTGGGCGAGCCACTCTCAGGCTCGATGATTTGATTGTGGCCTTGCGAGCCTTCGCGCCCAACGAAGGAGCAACAACGAGCATCGGTTGTTCGATTGACCCGACGCAAGAAGGTCTCAAACGCATGAACGCCTACAATGCAAAGTTTGGTGGTCAATTACCTCAAGGGATGGACGTGCGACTTCTAGCGAAAGGGATGCGAGAATCGCTTGGAATGCAAACCATTTCCATCAAGGGCGTTCCAACCAATACCCACTTTGCCCAAGTTTTGGTGGAAGCTGATTATCGAATGAAACTGATTGGAATCGGCTTGCAAGATCCGATTGTTCCCATGGCGACGTGGATTGAGCGAACTTCCCCAGGTGCCAACGCAAATGCATTGCAACGTTGGTACTTCCAAGCGGACTATAGCAGCGTAGCGACCAACGAATCGGGGACTGCCATGCATTTGCAAGGTCGCGGAGTAAAACTGTCAGGCGAAAAAGAAACCGTACAAAACGACGGAAAACGCAAACGAACCGGAATCGTTGGGGACAAAGCTAGCAATGGCTTTACCAAAGAGTTCACGGAGAAGTTTGACAAACTATCCGAAGTCATCCCAGTCTTTAATGAAATGCGAAACCTATTTGACTTGAGCGTCGCCGCAGCATTCATCCAGGATCGCAATCTATACGAAAAATCGGGCTGGAGTCTCGGTATTTTCGCTGACGAAAATAAACTCCCCGTCAACACGGGAATCGGAATTACTCAAGTTGAATCGGCCATCAATGCCGTCTGGAAAGAGTCGCGTTTGATTACGCCAATTGGTGGAGGTGTTCATATCGCGGCGAGGAAATTAATCGATCCATCTGCCACTTCAGTCGATAAGGAAGTGGATTCTCAGCGAGAAAAAATCTCGGCGCCTGCCGACCTCGCTGCCAATCAATGGTGGTGGGATTAATTGAGTACGGAAGCTTAATGCGAGCGACCATCCACGGATTTCGAATTGCGGTGATCGCTCTTGCGATCTATTGGATCACGATCTTTGTCCTCACGCATCTTCCTCCAAATCCCTTGATGTATTGGGTTGGCAGGAGCGACAAGTTCGTGCATGGCGCTGCATTTACAATGCTTGCCTTTCTCATGGCCTGGGCGATCCCAACCAATCGCAATCGGCTTCATGATAACGTAGGACTAGCCGCCGTTTTTGGAGTCATCTATGCGGGGTTCGACGAATTGCTCCAAATTCCGGTTGGCAGAACCGCAGATTGGGCAGACTTTTTTGCGGACTGTGTTGGAATTCTATTTGGGCTTGCAATTTACACCATGATCAGAAATGCCATCTTAAAGGCACGCGTTCAGATCTTTCAAAATCCTGATTCCGACTCGCTTCAAAAACCCCTCTGACGGGTTATACTCTTGCGTAAATTGGAACACCGTCAATGATGATTGGCGTGCGCCACGAAGCGCATTTCGATCCCCCCTGGAAAAAACATCGTGAACACAACGGACATTGGTCCAAGTTCCACTGCTACCACATCCAATTCTATTCCCCACGCAATTGACTCTACCGATGCAGTGTTAGAGGAACCTCCTTCGCACGCGAGCGGGTTGTTTACCAAGATCCGTGAAGCATCTGGCACCGTGTACGGCGATATCGGCACGTCCGTGCTTTACACCGTGATGGAACTGACTCGCGAAACGATCAAGCTCAAGCATCATGACTTGCCGGCCGAACAAGTCGCGGTCATGTTGGCCAACGGAGGTCAAGGGCTTGTAACACCCGATGAAGCTCTCGGTAGTTTAAGCTTAGTTTTTTGGGCGTTGGTCTTCTTAACGATCAAGTATGATTTGCTCATCATGCGCGCCGACAACAAAGGCGAGGGTGGAGATTTTGCACTTTGGGGTCTTCTAAAAGGCTACACCGGCAAGATCTTTGGCATCGGAATTCTAGGTTTCTTGGTAGTTTCGGCGGCGGGTTTGCTCGCAGCCGATGGGATTATCACGCCAGCGATAAGCATGCTGGGTGCCTACGAGCCGCTTGGTGAACAGTGGGCCATCATCGCCACGGTCGTCAGTCTTTTCGTCCTGTTCAAACCGCAGTGGCGAGGAACGAGCAAGGTCGGTGGTATTTTTGGCTGGTTCATGTTGCTGGTTTGGTTTCCCTGGATCGCAATCAAAGGAATCCTGCGTATGCCTTGGACTTCGTGATGAGTTTCCCGACGCTTGGAACGCTAGCGATCTTTGGCGTTGTCGTACTTGCGATTACTGGAGGGGAAGCCAAGTATGCCGATATTGGCCATTTCATGCGTCGTACAGGCAAGCATTGCAGCGATGGGATGAGCGTCGACCCGAGCGATTCGGGCAGACGTCCCGTGATGTGGGCTTGGTATACGATGGTCATGCCTTGTCTATTGATTAACTACGCGGGCCAAGTCGGTTATCTGATCAGCGAAGGTGTCCCGCCTCGAGGAAATACCTTCTTTGCACTAACGCCTCAGTTTGCCGGTTTCGACAACTTCAACTACGTTCTCAAAATTGCCGACCTCCTCATCGCTGCATCCGCCGCGTTTATTGCATCGCAAGCATTGATTACGGGAATGTTCTCTATCGTCAAGCAAGCCATCGCGTTGGGCTTTGCCCCGAGACAACTGGTGCGCTATACGAGCCACGAAGCTGAGGGACAAGTTTACATTCCCTCAGTAAACTGGGCCTTGTTTATCGGTTGCGTGATTGCGACATTGAGCTTTCGAACAGCGGGCAATTTAGCGTCAGCGTACGGTATCGCGGTCACCGGAACCATGGCCATCTCGACCCTGATGTTCGGATATGTGGCATTCTATCGCTGGAATTGGCGATTGTGGCAAGTGCTCTCGGTGTGTATCCCCATCATGTGTGTCGACTTGTTGTTCTTTGTAAGCAACTTGTCCAAAGTCGCGAGCGGTGGCTATTTCCCAATTGGCATCGCGTCGGTCCTCGTGGTCATCATGCTGACCTGGCAATGGGGACGTTCCCAAATGGCCAAAGCGTTCTACGACTTCGGCTTTCGCGAAGGGAAGAAAATCGATTGGCTCGTCATGCTCAGAGAAAAAGTGGATGAAATTCAAATTGCGATCGACGAGAACTTGCCGTTGGCTAGGACCTTGATTCAGGGCCGACGTCGACTGGTCGAAAGCGATCGAGCAGCCGTATTCCTCTGCTCACAACCTATTCGCACTCTCGATGACTATACGCCGGTGACGTTGCGAGTGTTTTTGAAGAAATATGGTGTTCTGCCTTCCCACGTAACATTGTTCCATATCAATCAAATCTCCAACGCGACCTACGACGACGCAAATCGCTACGAAGTCATCAAGCTCGGAAACGATATCTATGCAGTCAACGTGACATACGGGTACATGGAACAAACAGATATACGCGGTGCTCTCAAGGATTTGCAGCGCCGCGGTAAGATTCAGATCGCTGCCGACCGCTGGATCGTCGAGGTGGGTGAAGAAGAAATCATCAGCCAACCGGACTTGCCGTTTCTCCAGTCTGTTCGTATCGAGTTGCTCCGGTGGGTGTTGCGACTTTCCGCTCCGGCGCACAAATACTATGGGCTCACGTACGACGCAGGTGTCTCCAAAGAGCTGATCCCTATCGTATTCGGAAAAACCGGTGTACGTATCCGATTGCCTGAATTGGAAATCGCCATCGACGACTCACCCAAAGTCGCTGCAAAGTACTAAATAATGACTCGCAATTCTGACGTAGTGGAACGCGTCAAGCGTTTCGAAAACGCCTCGAAAACGCCTCGAAAACGCCTCGAAAACCTTGAAAAGATCCCACCGATCTGGGAGGTTTAACAACCTCCACTACCCCAATTGTTAGGCGTGAAGATGCTCTAATCGGCTCTCTCAATCGCATTGATGCTGCTGAAGTTGTCCGTCCAAAGCGGTACGCCTTCCAAGTCCGGTTCCTTGCGGTCGATGATTTGATCGTTCTCATCCATGATCGGTGGATACAACGAACGGTACTTATCTAAGAACTCTCGGTCATTCGTAATCGTGAAATAATGACAGCGGTTTGCAAAGGTGTCCGAGTCGGCCAGGTTATATTTGCTTTGGTAGCCCATCCCTAACACACTCGCTTGCCGTTTCACTATCGGATAAAGGTTGATGTGTTGATTGGTGATATGCGCGACGATGAATCCATTGGGCGCAAGATGGCGTTTGTACATTGCGAAGGCCTCTTGAGTGAGCAAATGGACTGGAACCGAACTGCCGGTAAATGCGTCAAGCAGGATGATGTCATAATGGCCTTCGGGAGCATCGTCCA
>JBEBHM010000710.1:0-4521 GCA_040080875.1 Pirellula sp. | reverse complement strand
AAAGCCTCAGAAAAAATTCATTTTGATTCATAATCTCGGCCAACCAATCATCCTGCGAGAACATCATGACTGCCTCGAATTGTTCCTTGGTGAATCCGCCGAGTCCGTCGATCGAGAAATTCTTCAGATCGGGGGTCCAGCCGATCGGAGTCTCGTGCCCAGCGATCTTTCCTTGGCATCGTTTTACAATCCACTCCAGAACACGGAGGTTTTCGCGGAAGCCAGGCCACAAGAACTTTCCGTTCGCGTCTTTGCGAAACCAATTCACATGGAAGATTCGAGGTAACCGCCGGATGTTCTTTCGCATGTCGAGCCAATGACCTAGATAGTCACCCATGTTGTAGCCACAAAAAGGAAGCATGGCCATCGGATCGCGTCGAACGGTACCAACAGTACCGGTGGCTGCTGCCGTGGTTTCCGAGCCCTGAGTTGCCCCGAGGAAAACACCATGCGTCCAGTCAAATGCTTGAAATACGAGCGGCATCGTCGTCGGACGACGCCCACCAAATACGATCGCATCAATGGGTACACCGTCTGGGTTTTGCCACTCCGGATCGATATTTGGACACTGACCAGCCGGTGCCGTGAATCGGGAATTGGGATGCGCAGCGAGTCGGCCGCAATTGGGGGTCCAATCCAGTCCAGTCCAATCGACTAAATGCGGTGGAGGATCCGAATGCCCCTCCCACCAAACTCCTTGATCATCCGTTAAAGCAACGTTTGTGAAAATTGTGTTGCTCGACAGCGCTTGCATGGCTGCCGCGTTGGATTGCCAAGAAGTTCCAGGGGCAACGCCAAAAAAACCAGTCTCCGGGTTGATCGCGTGCAACTTCCCTGTTTTTCCAGGCCAGAGCCATGCGATATCATCTCCCACCAAGGTTGTCTTCCAGCCCAGCTTAAGATAGCTGTCCGGGGGAACAATCATCGCCAGATTGGTCTTGCCACATGCGCTTGGGAACGCTGCTGTCAAATACGTTTTTGCGCCGTCCGGAGCTTCGAGTCCCATGATCAGCATATGCTCCGCCATCCAACCAGCGTCGCGTGCGATCGCACTGGCGATACGCAATGCGACACATTTTTTGCCAAGAAGAGCATTGCCGCCATAACCGCTGCCATACGACCATACCTCACGAGATTCAGGGAAATGAACGACATACTTGTCCTCATTGCAAGGCCATGAATCGTCTGCTTGCCCATTCGCTAATGGTGCACCCACACTATGCAAACACGGAATGAAGTTTCCGTTGTTTCCCAGTCTCTCAAGAACTTCGCCGCCCATGTGGCACATGATTCGCATGTTGACAACGACATACGGAGAATCCGTCAGCTGAATGCCGATCAAAGCCAGCGGACTGTCGAGTGGACCCATACAAAAAGGAACGACATACATGGTTCGCCCCGCCATGCACCCGCGAAATTTCTCCGTTAACGTCTGGCGCATTGTGTTAGGAGAGACCCAATTGTTCGTTGGCCCCGCGTCCGCTTCTCGCAACGAACAAATAAACGTTCGATCCTCAACTCTGGCTGTATCGGATGGGTTGCTACGAGCCAAAAATGAGTTGGGATGCAGTTTTGGGTTGAGCCGAATGAACGTTCCTGACGCGACAAGTTTCTCGGTCAGCCGATCCCACTCCGCTTGAGATCCATCGCACCATTCGATCTTTTCGGCATTACATAGATTTGCCGTTTTCGCGACCCAGTTGGCCAACGACTCGTGGGTGACCGCTGGAGTATGCTTCTTTAGCGGCATTATCGTCTCAATTGTCATCGATTGATCCTTGTTGATTCATGGCCAGCGTATGGGAAGCTTGGCCCATTAATAGGATACCAAATGAAATGTTTCCAACTTCCGGAAGGATTAATTGGTCTTCACAAATATTTGGCCTTGCGATTCGAGCTGGGCTCTAAGTTCCGCATACGGCAATCGTTGGAGACTGCACTGACGATCGATGGACATTGCCGCTGCGGTCCCTGCGGAATGCCCCATCACCATATAAACTGGTTCCATTCGAATGGAACCATAGGCCGTATGTGAACTCGAAAGGCACACAGGCACGATCAAATTGCTACATTCCGATTCCTTCGGAACTATCGATCGGTAGGAAATGGGATAAGGCCTTGCACTTTCCCAAAGAGAGCCATCGATGCAAAGCGTGCCTTGTTCATCGACGAAGTAGCCGACTTGATGTGAGTCGACCGCATAACTACCAAATGCAATTCCATCCTCCGCAATGACGGACCCGTTTTTGAGTTCATTGTGTTCCGTCATTACGTAGTCACTGATCATTCGGCGGGCCTCCCGAACGTAAATTTGATGTGGGAAGTTACCGTTGTCGGTGAACTCATCCTTCGGAAGCCCGTACTGATTGATTTCGTCGCGGAGCGATTGCGGTACGCGTGAATCGTTGGCAACAAACCATAGCTTGCCTAATGCGAAATCTCGATGAAGTTGAGCCAAAGAAGAGCGTGTCGCGTAATTTCCTTCGGCCCAAGCATAATTGGCACCCGGAATGTTCGCAGCATTGACGTCTGCTTTCTTGTTGGGCAAGGGCGCCAGTCCTAGCAGCTTCGACAGCTCTAGTCGCGGATTGGCGGCACAAATTCGACCATACATTTCAAACCAGAGTGGGTTGTAGTTGGCGGGTTTCGCGATGGGCGTCCGATTATTGGGATCATTCGTCAAAGTAAAGCGAAAGCAATAGGCCTGAAAACCATGATCTCCGTCCCCATCTTTTCCACGCGGGGCAGGTTCAATGAATGGCAGCAAGCCTGAAGTCTTGTCTCCCGGAGTCACATAAGGATCAACTTCGATCGTACCTCCTTGTGGAGCAAAGAGTTTGTCCATGCGCGTGCCGCGAACCCCATTGAAACGTTCGTTGTATCGCGAGTTGGGCTCACGACCGACGAAATACGACACGCCGGATCGTGCCATGAGATCTCCCTCGTAGGTTGTATCGATAAACATCTTGGCGCGATATTCTTTGCCGCTTTCCATGCGAATGCTTTCAATTACGTTTCCCTTCTTCACGACTCCGTTTCTCAGTTCTAGTCGTTCGCCGTCCGCAAGCGATACATTCGAGTCTCGCAGCATTTCACGGAAGATCTTAAGTGCGACGTGTGGCTCAAACACCCATTGCATTTCGACGCTGTCCGCCTTTCCGGTATAGACTCGTTTGACGCTTCGAGCAAAGTATTCATCTCGCGTTTCTGCTCGCCAAACAGACGGGTCTTGATAGTATCGATTGACTTTCTGGAAGAACTTTCTGGGTTGACCGCCGATCAGGCGATACGAATTCATGTCGGTCGCACAGAGGCCCGAAGTCATGACTCCGCCGATGTACTTGCTGGGACTGATCAGAAGTGTTTTCTTTCCCATCTCGGCAGCTTGGACCGACGCCATGATGCCAGACGGCGTACTGCCGTAAACCACAACGTCGAATTCGTACTGCGCAGCGACGACGTTCTGAATGGAGAAACTAGCTAGGAATACCAACGAGCAATGGAAAAAATTGCGTAACATGGTTGTTAGCTCTTTGTGTGCAAGGAATCTACATAGAAAATAACCATCGTTGGTTGGACAGCCAGTCTTCACAATCCAGACTAAGCCAGTGCAGCCGCCATGTTAGGCGAGCGGCAGAAAATTTTGACTGGAACACCGGATTGCTAGCGCTCTTCCGCTACTATTCTTCGTGGAGCGGCGCGAGCTGCCCGGTAGTTTTTTCCATCCCGCTCGCTCTATAGGCAACTGCCTGTAATCTCAAAGCCTAAATCGTCGATCATTTGATAGTCCTCTTGGGGTGGCTGCCCCTGGGTGGTCAAATAGTCCCCAACGAAAATACTATTGGCCACATACAACCCAAGCGGTTGCATCGATCTTAGATGCCGTTCTCGTCCGCCCGCAATTCGAAGTTCACTCTTAGGGTTTACAAAGCGAAACATGCACAGCGCCCTCAAACAATCTCGAGGATTCAAGTACTCTTTTTGCTCTAGAGGCGTGCCATCGATCGAGTGAAGGAAATTAAGCGGAATCGATTCAACGCCCAATTCTCGAAGTGTGAAGGCCATTTCTACGATGTCTTCGTGTTTCTCGCCCATTCCAATGATGCCGCCGCTGCAAAGTTCCATTCCCGCTTTTCGAACGTTTTGCAACGTCGCTACTCGATCGTCGAAGGTGTGCGTGGAGCAAATCTCGGCATAGTACTCTCGACTTGTGTTCAAGTTGTGGTTCACCTTGTCCACACCTGCCGCCTTGAGTCGCTTGGCTTGCGATTCATCAAGCAAGCCCAAACAGGCACAAATATTCAGTCCATACTGTGCCTTGATTTCCGGGACAATGGTTTCTACAGCCTTCATTTCACGCTCGTTGGGAGCTCGCCCACTGATCACGATGCAGTATGTCTTGCTCTTACGTTCCGCAGCTAACCGGGCGCCGTCGAGCAGTTTATCCCGGCTCAAAATGTTGTATTTGGGGATTGGTGCGCTTGAGATCTTGGACTGGCTCCAGTAGTTGCAATCCTCCGG
>JBEBHM010000088.1:0-16874 GCA_040080875.1 Pirellula sp. | reverse complement strand
CTTGCATGTTCCGCCCCGTGTCCGGATTCGTTTCGTCCATGATTGTTTCGCTGATCTTTTCGCCTGTTGCCTGCTTGAGCCGAATTAGTCGCAACCCACCGTCGAGGAAATTGGATCTACCTGAAACGCAGTGTACGACCCCTTCTTGAACTAGCACGCTACCGTGAACTGGCCATAGCGATTCGAGTTGTTCATAGGCCATCGTTCGGCGATCCATGGGGGCAGCCCTATATCGCCAAACAAGTTGCCCGTCGGAAGATCGCAAACAATAGACCCATCCATCGGCACCGCCAAAAAAAACACGTCCGTCTTGGATCGTTGGCGGTGAGTCGATACGTGCACCTGTCGTGTACGACCACAACTCCTTACCGTTGGATTCATCGAACGCATACAAAGTGTGTGCGTCCATTCTGGCTACGTAGACTCGTCCGCCCGCGATCACAGGCGATGTGAGCCGACCACCCAGTTGGATGCTCCACTTCTTATCGGTTTGAGCTGGAATCAGTTGGGACGCGGAACCGCTACGAGCCGGATCATGGCGGAACGTTGGCCAATCGCCCGGTTTGTTAGAGGCATTGGCTTCGATCGGCAATCCGTAAGCCGAACCCTTTTCAAGTCGACCGGCTTCAGGCACTTGAGCGGGAATAGGGCGAGTGGGTGCCAAGGGAGCGAGTGCGTTGAAGCCGAACAGCTTGGCCTCGGGATAACAAGCACAATTGTGTGGTGGCGCGTACGTCAGACCATTGCAGGGCATCACGCCATACAGGCATCCGCCGCGAACCCAGTGGTGAATATCCCAGTGCTCTTTGTCGGTGCTGACAAATTCGATGCCGGTGCGGGATGGGATCAAAAATTTATCGGTCGCTTTGGCGATGTAACAGCGATGATGGAACCAATACGTATCGATGTCAGGTCCGAATTCTTTTTTGACTTCGCCCGTTTTGAGGTCGCGTCCGGAGAATACGCCCGAGTCTTTGCCGGAGGTGGTTGGGGCACACCAGACCAACCCATCGACTACCATCAAGTCTTGCGGAGACTGGTAGCCCGAATTCGGATGCTGGGATTGCCATAGAGTTTTCCCATTCTCTTTTGAGACGCTCAGCATCTTCCCATCACCACCTGCATAAAGAACGACTTCGTCATGCACGACCAATCGCGGTCCAAAGTTGAATGTGAATTGATTGCGACGGCTTACCGATTCTGTCTCCCAGGCGAGTTTGCCAGTCCTTTGTTCGACGCTGGCTAGCTTCTCGCCGTCGTGAAAATAAAGATTCTTGGAATCGGCGGCCAAGGTCAGGGGCGAGATCTTGGTTTGTTTGGCCCACAGGGTTTTGCCCGTGTCGGCTTCGATAGCCATCACAATTCGAGGTTCTTCGTTCCAAAACATTTCTCGGTTGACTACCCCTTGATCGCCAACGGTCCCATGCAGAGGTGCATATTCGGCGAGCTCGGCTTTGCCTTTGCGAACCACGAGAAATAGGATCCCTTGCGTGGTCACGATTTCTTCGACCGCGTCTGTCCCTTCGTAGGTGCGAATCGTCTTGCCCGTGGCGGCATCGATAGCGACCAGCGGTGAGCTGTAGCCGAGCGTCGTATATACGGTATTGTCAGTCGAGACGAGTCGGCGCGAGAGTTGGGTGGGTCCGCTCTTGAGCGGCCACAGATGGTTCTGCCAACTGTCGATGTCACGTTTCCAAAGGACGGTTCCATTGAACGCATCCCGAGCGATCAATTTCCATTTTGCAGGCAATTGAATAGAAATTCGGCTCCCCTCATCCATGATGTAAAACATGCGACCACCCGTAGAGACAAGCGCGCTCATGCTCGCCATGCGGTCATGGTGTCTCGAATAGCGAGGGCTGCCGACCCATTGCAAATGTCGAGGCGGAGCAACAACGTCATCGTGTGCAACTGCGTTGCCGCTGGAATCGTGAAGATAATGGGACCACTCGTCGATGTTGCTCGGACGCGGCTTAACCGTCTTGGACCATTTTCCATCCGGCGATTTTTTGTAGGCGACTCCATTGGGAACCAGCACTCGCAACACTTCTTCGTCCGATATGTTGCTTTGGTCCTCGATGACCAGCAGATTTACCAAGTTGTCGATATAGGGGAGTTCGGACCCAGCGAGTTGTTCGACTGCGACTTCGCCATAGACACCGGCGGAGCGAATCTTGGTACGGGCACGTTCGACCACTGCGCGATCACGATCAAGCCCTTGGACTTGGGTACCGTCACCTTGTCGCAGGGCAGCCGTCAGTTCACCATTACCTACACCCAGATGAACAACGAAACCGCCGGAGATACCCGTTTGAGCGAGGATCTCGGTGGCTTGCTGTTTTGCGTCGGCCAAAAGGAGGCTTGGCGTTTGTAGTAGAAATTGGAGAAACGCTGGAAGGAACAAGCGGGCAAGCATGGTTGAATGAGGGTTGAGGGATGTGGGATTTGTTGAGATTTGAGATTTCCACGGGGCTGGTCGCTAAACAACGGGATGGCTCGTTACAACGGGATGGCTCGTTATCGCTTAGTGTATCTGGGTTAAGGTGGAGGGTGGAGGGTAGAGCGAATGGGTTGGCAAATTTCGTCGCGTTCAAAGGAAAAGCTTGGGCCGGAAGTGATTTTGCTTCTCGTGCGTCATCAAATGCATAAATTGAGGTAGTGGAGGTTGTGAAACCTCCTAGATCGCAGGGATCTTTCACAAGTACCACTACATTCAACCAAGCCCGATGCATTGGCTAGCAATCGTTATTATCCAGAGTACCGGATTTTTCGCTACGGTTTACCTAAACCGATTCAATTTCACGGACCGGCAGTTCCGATACTAGCAGCACAACCCGATTTCATACGATCGTCTGGGTGCCAGTCGAATCGTGCAAAGCCTTAGTGGAACGGTGGAAGAGATATTATGTCCGTGTTGCAGCGTACGATTCGAATGTTTGTTTTAGCGGCTATGGCCGTGTCGAGCCAAGTAGGCTTATCTGATAGCGGATACCATCCGTTTTCGGAGCCGATGGACTTCGACCCAGATTGGCAATTTTTTGCGCCGGTCCAATTGCAAGATATGGAAGACCTGACAGCACGTCAGCGTGCCAACAATGGCTTCTTCCTAACTTACGATCGCCTGCACATTGGGGTCGATCGATCTGACGGAGAGCAAGCGAAGAATACCATTGATTTTGCATGGGGTAATCGTTTTGACTTTGGTTGGATGAAGAGCAATAAGTCCGGATGGATGTTCTCGTGCATGAATGTCAGTGGACCGAATGTTTACAATTATGTGGAACAGCAACGGCTAAATCAGTTCATCGCCAACGCGGCCGGTGGTAACGGGGTTATCGGAATCAACGGACCGATCGGGACAGGCGGATCGCCCGGCATTGTTGGGACATTTCCCTTCCTGCCTCGCGGGTTTCGAAATGATATCGATGGCGAACGGATTTTTTTCCTGAGAGACAGCGTGAACGTAGGATCGTTCGCCAGTTTCGAAGCGAATAAATCGTGGCGTATGGAGCCATATCGGTACGGGGGAATCCTTGAACCGATGGTGGGGCTACGCTATGCGTTTTTTGGAGACGCAACCTACAACGATTCGTACGTAACCGGCCCAACGGCGCAAATACTTGGACAGAATTTGGTAATACCGGTTCCTGGATCGTTCGAAACGCTAACGACGGATGAAACAGAAACCAACAACTACATGCTGCTTGGTCAAATTGGATTTCGGTATACGAAGTTCATCAATCGATGGACACTTTCCAATGACTTCAAGTTTTTCGGTGGAACGTCGTTCCAAAATTCGTCGACTTCCACTCGTACCTTAACCGCAACCTACGCTCCAGCACCCGCTGTTGGGGCAGTCGCAGTCACCGACAACAACAACACTGGAGAATTCTCTGGATTCCAATCTGAGAAAGCGACAATTGGCTTCGATCTTCGTGCCGAGGGTGCTTACAAAGCGACCAAGTACTTGGATCTCCGAGCAGGATTCGGTTTGATCTACTTCAATCAAGGAATTGCACGAGGACGTGTTGTCGTACAGAATGCTCAGGAAGAGCTCACTGATCAGAATCTGATCATGCCCTCCTTCACCTTTGGTGTAGCACTCAATCGATAGTTGGTCCTGTACGGAACTTCGGTTCGCGAATTACAATCTAGACATTGCTCATAAGCGAAGGCAGTCGATAAGGCTGCCTTTGCTTTTTTTGTTTTGTACCTTCCGGCCCCGCAAGTCTATTCGATGTCCAGCGCTTTTAATCTCGTGAATTGGTTCGGTCCCTCCAGAGCCGCCGAAACCACCGCTATCCAAGGGGACGGCCCCGCTGGTCGCTTGCCTCTCTCAGATGAAATGCTTCGCACTTGGGCAAGCGGCGATCTCTTTGGCTTGACACAAAATGCAGGCATGGGCTGGGACATCCAAAAAATGATGGGACCCCAGTTCTTGCTTTTAAGCACACAAGGTGGAATCCGAGGCGAGGATGGGCGGCCTAT
Organism: Pirellula sp.; assembly: GCA_040080875.1. Lineage (GTDB taxonomy): Bacteria > Planctomycetota > Planctomycetia > Pirellulales > Pirellulaceae > JBKCUI01. Next base: position 12,386 of record JBEBHM010000088.1, on the reverse strand, counting down.
CGCTTTGGGCTACCATACCGGACACTGGGAAGTTGGACTCATGATGCAAGCTGCTGCGAGATGGATCAGCGATCAAGGGGGTGTTCCATTTGCTGGCTTTGTTAGCGACCCGTGCGACGGACGAACGCAAGGCACCGTAGGGATGTTTGATTCTCTCCCCTACCGCAATGACGCTGCCATCGTTTTTCGGCGATTGATTCGATCGCTTCCAACGCGGCGCGGTGTTCTTGGGTTTGCAACTTGTGACAAAGGCCTGCCTGCCATGATGCTCGCTTTGGCAGGTGTACCTAATTTGCCCAGTGTGGTTGTTCCCGGTGGAGTGACGTTGCCAGCACGCGACGCTGAGGATTTGGGCAAGGTGCAAACGATCGGCGCTAGGTACTCACACGGTATGATCTCGCTCGAGGAAGCAGCCGAGGCTGGCTGTCGCGCCTGCGGTTCACCCGGTGGAGGTTGCCAATTCCTTGGTACGGCTGCCACCAGCCAAGTGATCGCTGAAGCGCTTGGAATGACCGTTCCACATGCAGCTCTCGCACCGAGTGGCCAGCCGATTTGGTACGAAATGGCAAAGCAATCTGCGGCTGCCCTTTGGGATCAAGTCCAACGCAAAGCCTCGCTCCAAGATGTTTTGACCGAAGATTCGTTTTACAACGCCATCGCCGTTCATGCTGCCTGCGGTGGCTCAACCAATCTGTTGTTGCACGTGCCAGCCATTGCATTCGAAGCTGGACTGCCCCGACCATCGCTCGAACTGTGGCAAGAAGTAAATCGCAAAGTAACGCGATTTGTGGACGTGCTGCCCAATGGTCCCAAATATCACCCCACCGTTCGACTCTTTATGGCTGGTGGTGTGCCTGAGATCATGTGGCATTTGCGAGAGCTCGGGATCGCACGCTGCGAAGCAAGAACCGTGAGCGGGTTGACTTGGCACGAGATCCTCGACGCATGGGCCGTTTCGGAACGCCGTGCGCTGGTACGCAAGTTGCTCAAAGAACGCGATGGAGTGGATGCGGACGATGTAATCATTCCACCCGTGCGAGCCAAAGCCATGGGCCTAACCAGCACCGTATGTTTTCCTCGCGGAAATCTGTGCCCGGATGGTTCGGTGATCAAGTCCACGGCCATTGACCCCACCGTGATCGATGCGGATGGCGTCTATCGAAAGGTAGGGCCGGCTCGCGTTTTCACGACTGAGAAGGAAGCCGTCGCGGCCGCCAAAGGCCAAAGCCCACGACCTCTGAAAGCTGGCGACATCGTCGTGTTGATCGGGCGAGGGCCCATGGGGACTGGTATGGAGGAAACGTACCAGCTGACCAGCGCGCTCAAACATCTCGAATACGGAAAACATGTCGCAGTAGTTACCGATGCGCGTTTTTCAGGTGTAAGCACAGGAGCATGCATTGGCCACGTGGGGCCCGAAGCGCTCGCAGGTGGACCCATTGGGAAATTGCGAGACGATGACTTGATTCGAATCGTCGTCGATCGAGCGACCTTGCAAGCCACGGTCGACTTCATCGGATGCGATGGACGCGAGTGCACCTCCGTAGAGGGACAAGAGATCTTGAGCCAACGCGCATCGCATCCCGGCCTAGCCTCGGACGAACGCTTGCCCAGCGACACTCGGCTTTGGGCAGCTCTTCAGAGCGCCAGTGGCGGAACGTGGGGCGGCTGCGTGTACGATGTGGAGCGGATCGTCCAAGTGCTGGAGGCAGGAACGAAAGCATTGGCCAAGCCATGATTCTGCTCATCGACAACTACGATAGCTTCGTCTACAACCTCGATCGCTACCTGTGCCAGCTAGGTCACACAACGCTTGTGGTTCGAAGCGATGTCATCACGGTAGACGCGATCAGTCGCCTTCAGCCGAAAGCGATCGTCTTGTCACCTGGCCCAAAATCGCCCGATGAAGCGGGTTGCTCCATGGAGGTTGTTCGCAAGCTGAGCGGCCAAACACCTATCCTTGGAGTATGCCTTGGACATCAAGCGATCGGTCAAGCATACGGCGGAAAAATCGTTCGCGCCGACGCACCGATGCACGGCAAGAGCTGCGAGATCCATCATGCTGGCACGCGGTTGTTCGAAGGCTTGGCCACTCGATTCTCCGTTGGACGATACCATTCACTTGTTATTGAACCAACAACTTTACCAGCTTGTTTGAAGGCAACGGCTTGGGCCGACGATGGGACGATTATGGCCATCGAGCACGTCCGTTTTCCTGTGTTGGGTGTTCAGTTTCATCCGGAGTCGATTTTGACGCCGAACGGCTATCAAATCCTCGCCAATTTCTTAGCGATTGCTGGTCTTGATTGCGCAGCCATACCAGCGAGCGATCTGTGCATTTCCTAGAATATGTAGCCTCGCTCTTCGTGGTCGCTTTGGTCCAGACCCTGCTGTTCGGCTTGGCCAGTGACCCGCAGTCCAACAATCCATTGCGTAATCTTCAGCAACAAAATAGTCATCAAAATCGAATAAATCATGGTGATGACCGCTGCGCTCGATTGGATTCGCAGCTGATTTCCAATTTGCAAATCGGTCTTGAATCCTCCGAAACTGGGCGAAGCGAGAACAGCAACTAGTATGGTCCCGACGAAGCCCCCAACACCATGAACTCCGAAGACGTCCAGCGAGTCGTCGTATCGAAATTTTCTCTTGATGGCGGTTGAAAAATAGTAACAGGTCGCGGCGGATACAGCCCCGATCGCGATCGCGCCTAACGGACCCACAAATCCGGAAGCAGGCGTAACCGCAGCCAAACCAGCGATCGAGCCGGTTGCGGCCCCCAGAACTCCAGGGCGACCAAGCTTGATCCATTCGATCGCCATCCAAACCATCGTGGCACTACACGCGGAAAGATGCGTAGCAAGCAATGCCCCACAGGCGTTTCCATTCGCCGCCAACGCGCTTCCTGCGTTAAAACCAAACCATCCAACCCAAAGCATGGCTGTTCCCGTGAACGTCATCGTCATGTTGTGTGGCGGCACAAGTGAATTTGGATAGCCAGCACGAGGTCCGACCATGATGCAGGCCACCAGCGCCGAGCACCCTGCGGTAATATGCACCACGATGCCGCCAGCAAAATCCAAGACTCCCCAATCTGCAAACAATGCTCCGTCCCCACCCCAGGTCATGTGGCAGATGGGCACGTACACCACCAGCAACCAGAGCGATGAAAACCACAAAACCGCCGAAAAACGCATCCGTTCGGCGAATGCCCCAATCATGAGCGCGGGCGTGATGATGGCGAACGTCATCTGGTAGCTAACAAAAAGAAACTCAGGAATCGTCCCTTTGGCTGTATTCGGCGAGATACCTAGCAACCCGATACGAGACCAGCCTCCAACAAACGAATTCCATGTCATGTTCCCCTTCGACATTCCCGTTGTGTCGAAAGCCAAACTATATCCGCAGACAACCCAAATCAGACTGAGGACAGCTGTTAATGACAAACACTGCATCAGCATACTCAGCACATTTCTCTGCTTGACCAAGCCCCCATAAAAGAGCGCAAGGCCCGGTATGGTCATGAACAAGACCAACGCCGTAGAAGTCAATATCCAAGCCACGTCGCCTGACTGAATTGGCGCCCCCTCCTGCGCCATGCTAACGCTCGGCATCGCAACAATAAAAATGAGGCAAATAATGACAATGGAGGCATGTTGGGCCCATGAAGGGAGAGTCTTCACTAGCTTCTCGTTTCTTGCTGGAAAGCAGGAATTAACATCAAAACTTCAAACTGGGCATATGATGCCACAACTCCTCGAGGCTGTACATCCGGGGACCATTCAGTGGAAACTACGTTCCCTGAACCGCTCGTTGGACTTGATTCGGCAATTTGGACCATGTTTCCGAATACGTCACCTCAAGCGATAAATTTACGTATCGATCTTTAACGAGGAACAGCGGCATGATAGGCAGGAAATCCCCCACCTTGAGAGGTTCAATATAAGCCTTACGGGCATACGGAGGTTCCGCTTGATACGACGAAACGGTTAAGGTTTGCCTATCAGGAATTTGAAAACTAGACTCCCCGTAAAGTTCTGCCCAAATCAACGCTGGTATGCCATTCGGATCTCGCAGAGTTGGAGGGAAAGGATCCACGATCAGCAAATTGATTCCTGCGCGAACCAAGATCGCAGCTTTTTCAATCAGCCGCGTGATCTCGACGACCGAGTGCTTGTTTCCAGGAGAAACCAATTCAATCACCGAGACGACTTTTCCCAGATTGTGCTTGATCACAATCTGGTTTTTCATCGCCACATATTCTTCGGCATGATCCTCGAGAACATAAGTTGTCATCGGCGCGGTTTGCGGCTCCGCCAATGCGAGCGCTCCATCGTTGCTCGTCGCATCTTCAGTTGTTTCAAGCCAATCTTTGAGCGCGACAACGTCGGGAGCAGGCCCTCCAATGATTTGTTCGGCCATTGCGAAAAAGCCCTTTGGCAAAATCCCAGAGTTTAGCTGGTCGGAAATTGAAGAGATCCAACGATGGTGGAAAAAATGATAGGTCCCAGCCGCAACGTTGACCCAATTATGCATCGGCATTCTTTTGTGCCCTTAGTAATTCGATTCTAGCCTCCCTATTGTAGTGCAATCAGCACAAGATTGATGATGGCCGCGATGCAATTAATCCGCGAGACATTTTCGACAAGCGATTCCTCAACTAGGTCCTTTTCCTGGCGAATTCGCCAGAAAATGGCCTGCTCTTGGGCCCCCTGAATCTGCCTGCTTCGCATTGGTTAGTCCGCAAAGCCCGCATTCCTAAGGAATCGATCCCGTGGCTTGGTTTGCGCAGCAATGTTTTTGTCTTCGCGTTCCCAAATTCAGACTGGACCAAGTTTTGGAAAAGGACTATATTTCTTGATTCTTGGTCGTGCGTTTCCCGATGTGACGTCTATCCGCTAGTAAAGGACAAGTGGAATAGACTGGCTGCGTGGAATTGGTCGGCAGCCAGGTGGTTAGGTCCGAAATTGGTATTCCTCTTCGGATTCCTAACATTTTTGAGTCACATTTGATAGCAAATTCGGGTGGAGGTAGTGCATGGTTAAGTTGTTGGTCCGCGACCGCGAAACGATTCAAGAGGCGGTTCGCCGTTTTCGAAAACTGGTAGAACGAAGCGGACTAAAAAAGGAAATGCGGCGTCGAGAATTTTACGAAAAACCAAGTGAAATCAAACGCCGCAGCAAGCAACGCGCCGAACGTCGTTCGCGACGCATGCGACTTTTAGGCATATAATACAAAACCTGTTCACCGAAATCGTTCGGGCGAATAGCTCAGTTGGTTAGAGCGCCACTCTTACAAAGTGGATGTCGGGGGTTCGAGTCCCTTTTCGCCCATTCCATTGTTCCAAATCTTTTTGCCGTTTGACCCATACGAATCTCCACTGCTATGAAAGCCGAAATTCACCCAAAGTACGTCGAAACTCAAGTGACCTGTGGTTGCGGCAATAGTTTCGTAACTCGCAGCACTCGAAAAGAACTTCGGGTCGACATTTGCAATGTTTGCCACCCCTTCTACACCGGCAAACTGAAGTTCGTTGATACCGCCGGACGGATTGAAAAATTTCAAAACAAGTTCGCAGCAGGAACCTACGCAAGCTTGCAGTCGCAAAAGAAACCAGCTGCCAAAAAGAAGTAGCTGCCTGAGCCAATTCGCGACGCTCTACCCAAAAGGGTTTCGCTCTCGATTACGTGGCTCTGGCAATCAGAATTCAAGACCGTCGCAGATTGCCAAATGGGCCTGCGACGGTCTTGTTTTTTAGCAACTGAATATTAAATGAAAATCCGCGAGAAACTTGATCAAACCCTTGCCAGGTTCAACGAGCTAGAAGCCAAAATGTCGGACCCTGAGGTCTTGACCGGCGACTCTTCGAAAATGGCCCAAATCATGAAAGAACATGGCGGTCTGCTAAAAGTCGCCACCAAGTACCGCAACTATAAAAAGATGGGCGACGAACTCAAGGAACTCGCCCCCATGCTCGAATCCCTCGAGCCTGACGAACAAGCCATGGCCGTTGAAGAATCGAATCGGCTCAAAGCCGAGCGCGAAGCGATCTGGAATGAACTGCTCGACATGAGTATCGGAGGTGACGACGCGATGCGATCCCAATGCGTTCTCGAAATTCGCGCCGGAACCGGCGGCGAGGAAGCTTCTTTGTTTGCACGCGACTTGTACAGCATGTACAAACACCACGCTGACCAAAAGGGTTGGAAAGTCGAAATACTCGATTCCAGTGTCAGCGAGCGAGGTGGCTTCAAGGAAATCATACTCGGCATCGAGGGCGAAGGTTCCTACCGCGAGCTTCAATTCGAAAGCGGCGGACATCGCGTTCAGCGTGTGCCAGAAACCGAAGCACAAGGTCGAATTCACACGTCAGCTGCAACCGTTGCGGTAATGGCCGAACCTGAGGATATCGAAATCGACCTCAAGCCGGAAGATTACCGCGTCGACAAGTTTTGCGCGTCCGGCCCAGGCGGACAACACGTCAACAAAACTGAGTCTGCCATCCGACTAACGCACTATGAGACAGGCCTCGTCGTGCAATGCCAAGACGAAAAGAGCCAACACAAGAATTTGGCCCGCGCGATTCGCGTTCTCAAGTCTCGCCTCTACGATGCGAAACGCGAAGCAGAAATCAAACAACGCTCCACCGAACGCATGTCCCTGATCGGCTCAGGTGATCGCAGCGAACGCATTCGTACGTACAATTATCCGCAGAATCGACTGACCGATCATCGCATCAACTTGACCCTGTACAAACTGGATCAAATCGTTGCGGGCAATTTGCAACCCGTTTCCGATGCGTTGCTAGAGTACGAACGGTCTACTTTGCGAGACGATACGGACACCTAGACGATGACCACTCAAAGCAATACGCAATCCGAACCCTGGACGATCCTACGCCTGCTGCAGTGGACCACAGAACATCTCAAAAAGCACGGATCGACCTCGCCGCGACTCGATGCGGAAGTCCTCTTGGCTCACGCTCGCGGCTGCCAACGTATTGCACTCTACACCGCTTTTGACGAGGAACCGGACGAAACGGTGCGAGCCAAATTCCGGGACTTGATCAAACGCCGAGCAACGGGCGAACCGGTGGCCTACCTCGTCGGAAAAAAAGAGTTCTACTCACTCGAGTTCCTTGTGTCCAATGAATGTTTGATCCCTCGAGCCGAGACCGAGCATTTGGTAATCGAGTGCCTCGATCGCGCCAAAAAACAACTCGCAGCCGACGCCTCCAAGCCGATCAACATCGTCGATGTCTGTACTGGGAGTGGATGTGTTGCTGTGAGCCTGGCAAAGCATCTGCCGCAATCGGTCGTCACCGCGATCGATCTCAGTCCGACCGCGATCGCGATGGCAAACTCCAATGTCGAACGGCATCATCTAAACGAACGTATATCGGTGCTTCAATCGGACTTGCTGACTGCCATCGAGGACAGTCGTTTCGATTTCGTGGTAAGCAATCCTCCCTACGTCTCAGAATCAGAATTCAATGCATTGGACAAGTCGGTTCGAGAGTATGAGCCACGCATGGCACTCGTCTCCGGCCCTACCGGTACCGAAATCATCGAGCGCCTGATCGAACAATCGATACACAAAATGGTAGATCGTGGCTGGTTCCTTTGCGAATTGTCTCCCATGATCGCTGATCGCGTTGAGCAACTCTTGAAAGCTAGTAGCCGCTGGTCCAACATTGCCATCGTCAAAGACTTAGCCGGTCTCAAGCGAATTGCCGTTGCGCAAAAAATTTAATTACCCCCGTCCCAACAAAACGTCCCGTTAGAAAACCCGTCAACATGCAAATGGAAAAACTGGTGTCGCTCTGCAAGCGACGTGGATTTATGTTTCAATCCAGCGAAATCTATGGGGGATTGAATGGTTTTTGGGACTACGGACCACTCGGTGTCGAGCTCAAGCGAAACATCAAAGAAGCTTGGTGGAAAGACATGTGCCAAGGACACAACGAACTTGTGCAACCGGAAGGTGCGCCGAGCACCTATGAAATGGTCGGTCTCGACTGCACCATCCTGATGCATCCTCAAGTCTGGAAATGCTCTGGACATTATGACTTGTTTCACGACTACATGGTCGATTGCCGTGTTTCAAAAAAACGATATCGGTTCGATCAAGTGCGAGGGAAATGGGTCGCCCGCGGAGAGACTAAAATCTTTGTTACGATCATCGCCGACGCAGAAGCAGAACAAGAAGAAGTCCAACGCCGCGCACTTAAGTTCTTTAATCTGCGAAGTAAGGACGCAGGTCAGCTAACATTCGCAGATCACTTCGTCACGCTGGACAAGATTCCACCGAGCGACCGACCAAGTGTTTTGGCACCCGACGCCAACGAGTTGGGAACACTTACCGATCCCCGCGAGTTCAATTTGATGTTCAAGACGTACGTGGGTGCCTTAAGCGGTGAAGAGGGGGCTGCATTCCTTCGTCCAGAAACAGCCCAAGGCATCTTTGTCAATTTCAAAAACGTCGTAGACAGCACCCGAGTTCGCATTCCATTCGGTGTCGCACAAATTGGAAAGAGTTTCCGAAATGAAATTACACCTCGAAACTTCACCTTTAGATCGCGCGAGTTCGAACAGATGGAGATCGAGTTTTTTTGCAATCCCAATGAATCCCCAAAATGGTACGAATATTGGCGAAATCGTCGCATGCAGTGGTACCTTTCGCTCGGATTGGCCGGAGACCGCCTGCGATTGCGTGAACATGAGCAAGAAGAACTCAGCCACTATTCGTGTGGCACGGCTGACATCGAATATGCGTTTCCCTTCTTGCCCGAAGGAGATTTTGGCGAACTAGAGGGGATTGCACATCGGGGCGATTTTGATTTGCGGTCGCACTCCGAGGGTAAACTTGATCCCAAAAAACGCCCCCTCGAACTTGAGCGAACCGAAGATGGCCAACCGCGTCATCGCGGGAGCGGCAAAGACCTGTCGTATCGTGACGATTTGACAAACGAACGGTATATCCCACACGTGATCGAACCATCGGCCGGTGCCGATCGAGCCACGTTGGCGTTCCTTTGCCAAGCGTATCATGAAGACGAACAGCCGGACGAGGATGGCAAGCTGCAATCTCGCGTTGTTATGCGGTTGCACCCTCGCCTCGCACCCATCAAGGCCGCTATCCTTCCGCTAGTCAAAAAGGACGGCATGCCCGAAATCGCCAAAGAAATCTACTCCTCGCTCAAGAAACACGTCAACGTTTTTTACGACGAGAAGGCCGCAGTTGGACGACGCTATCGTCGCCAAGACGAAATAGGTACTCCGTACTGCATCACCGTTGACTCGCAGACTTTGCAAGATAGAACTGTGACCATTCGTGATCGAGATTCGTTGGAGCAATGGCGAATCAAGATCGACGATTGTGTTGGCGAGATCACTCGGCGGGTTTCGTAATTCGACAGAGTAAAACGATTGTCCCAATCGTTTACGAAGCGAAGGTATGCACTGCTCTCGTACACCACATTTATTTGCTGAAAGTTAAATGATGAATAAGCAGTAGCGATTGGATCGGATGAGCCCAGCGCTTTTGCGAGTGGTTCATTGTTGCGACAAACAGACGTTAACAAGCCCCGGCTGATTTTATTATGGACTACCAACAAGCCGAGTTGTTTCCAAAGGAATTAGCACCGTGGGATATCGATGCGGCATCCGAAACGCCTTGTGTCACGGTGGCCTTTCCAGAATCGCCATACGGTCCGTTCGACTACCGCGTTCCGGATGAACTAACGGGGCAGATCCAGCCTGCGCAACGCGTCGTGGTCCCGCTCGGCAAGAGCAACCGCGAAATCGTCGGGTATACGTTGTCATTGCAAATCAGCTCCTACCCTCGAGACTTGCTCAAGCCGGTATTGCGAGTCGTCGACCCGCATCCACTGTGCAATTCAAATCTCTTGCTTCTGATCGCATGGATGAGCCGATACTATTTGGTCCCTATTGGTCAAGTCTTCGAAGCCGTCATTCCTGCCGGTGTTCGCGCTGGCGCCGGAACTCGAAACCAAACTCTCCTCAAGCCCTCAACGAAAGCGTCCGACGATTCCCTCGTCAAGGCACTGCCTGTCAAACAGCGCCAAACGCTACAACAACTGATTCTGGCCGACGAGCCTCTGTCGGTCGACCAACTCAAGCATCTAGCGCAATGCTCAGACGGTGTGATCAAAAAACTCCGTGAACTTGAATTCATTCAGTCCTATTCCGAACGGATTATGTCGCACAACAAGGACTTGTTGCCGGAGGTACATGCACGTGTGATGCCACCTGCAATGTCTTCGGATCAACGCATTGCTCTTCAAACCATTCGGGCTGCTATCGATTCGGGCGAACACGAAACAATTCTATTGCATGGCGTTACGGGCAGCGGGAAAACCGAAGTTTATATGCAAGCAATGGAGCAAGTCATCTCCTTCGGACGCCAGGCCATTGTTTTGGTACCTGAGATCAGCCTGACGCCTCAAACTCGCTCTCGCTTTCAAAATCGATTTGGATCGGTTGCGGTGTTGCATTCGAACATGAGTGGTCCAGAACGACACTACCAATGGAAACGAATTTCCGAGGGGGCTGTCCAAGTGGTGGTAGGGCCACGTAGTGCCATCTTTGCGCCGGTTCCGTATCTTGGTTTGATCATTCTCGACGAAGAGCACGAGAATACTTTCAAGCAAGAAACGATACCTCGATACCACGCACGTGATGTGGCGATCCATCGGGCTTCGATCGAACGGATCCCTTTGGTTCTAGGGTCCGCAACACCTTCGTTGGAAACGTTCTATCGAGCCCGAGTTGGTCAGTACAAGCTTGTTTCGTTGCCGCGTCGAATCTTGAATAGGCCGATGCCCGAGGTGACGACCATCGATCTGCGATCCAATCGGATCGATGTCGATCGGGGTAGTCTGTCCAAACCTCTTATCAAAGCCATTGAACAGACGCTGACGGACAAAGGCCAAACGATCCTGTTGCTCAATCGCCGAGGATTTGCCACGTCGATCCAGTGCCCTGCTTGCGGTTTTGTTGTACAGTGCCCGGATTGCGATATGGCCCTCACGCATCATCGGGATGGCAGCAAAGCGGTTTGTCATTACTGCGACTATACCATTGCTGCTCCCCAAGTTTGTGAAAAATGTGGCTTCGACGCCATTAGGCTTGCAGGTCTCGGCACACAAAAACTTGAAATGGAAGTCCAGCAGAGATTCCCAGATGCGGTCATGGCACGCATGGACTCAGACACGATGAGGAAGCCGGGCAGCCATGAGCGGACGTTGGCCGACTTTCGTTCGGGTCGAGTTCAAATCTTGCTGGGAACCCAGATGATCGCCAAGGGGCTCGACTTTCCAAATGTACTACTAGTGGGGGTGATCAATGCCGACACTGCTCTTCATTTTCCCGACTTCCGAGCGTCTGAGCGAACGTTTCAGTTGGTTACTCAGGTGGCCGGTCGAACGGGACGAGGTGACAAAGCAGGCGAAGTGCTTGTGCAGACGTACTCGCCCGACCATCCGGCTATCGTCTCGGCGTGCAAGCACGATTACGAAACATTTTCAACGCTTGAGCTAGCACATCGCGAACAATTCGGCTATCCGCCGTATGCATCGCTGGCGCGCATTATTGTACGAGGACCGGTTCAGGTCGAGGTCGAAGAGTTTGCGGAGAGTATAGTTAAAAAGGTCCACCTCGAAATTGCCAAAACGTCGGCTCCGGTTCGAGTATTGGGCCCTGCACCGCCACCGATCGCGAAACTTCGAGGTCACTATCGTTTTCATGCGATGCTCATCTCAAAAGACGCATCGTCGCTCAATACGATTCTTTCGCGAGTCCAATCGGCCACAAAGCCCGTAGGGGAGAACCTCTACCTCATCGACATCGATCCTATCGACATGCTGTAACATCGCCCCCCAAACTCCAAGCCACTGCCAAGCAAACCAGGTACCAGGCACCTGCTTGGCAGTCCCAACGGCACCTAAAAAAAGGTACCAGGCACGTACTTGACACCCTTGCGGTGGGGTGGTACATTATTCCGCAAAGGAGAATTGTCATGCCTAGAGTACCACGTGCCGAAGTTTTTCAGCCAAACGAAGTCTGTATAGTCCATCTGGTTCAAAGATGCGTTCGCAAATCCTTCCTCACGGGCGTCGATCCCGTCTCAGGAAAAGATTATAGCTTTCGCCGCGAATGGATCCGAGCCCGGATGGAACGACTCGCATCCGTCTTCGGCATCGATGTCCTCTCCTACGCTATATTATCAAACCACCTCCATATCGTGGCTCGCAACCGGCCCGATGTCGTTAAAACTTGGTCCAACCAAGAAATCGCACTCCGCTGGCTCAAGATTTTCCCCGGCCAACATACCGACGAATTTCTTGGCGATCCGACCCAAGCTCA
>JBEBHM010000709.1:0-4528 GCA_040080875.1 Pirellula sp. | reverse complement strand
TTCGAGTCGCCTGCATTTCATTGTTATCCGTAGAGAGCCAAGTTCTGGAGGTCTACACGCCTGACACCACGCAATCAAGCGATCACCTTGGATTGTATACTTTGAATATCAGGTTATCATAGTCTTCGAGCCGACGGCTCGTCGAACGTGCAAAAGCCTAAAGGGTTGGCACAACTTTTCTAACCTGACAATTGTGACGGTCCTGCCAATATGCAAAATCCGCAAGTGAATTGGTCCGAAGGAATGTTCCTCCGCCCACATCACTTTCAGGCATCTGATCGATATTGGGCAGAGTTGGCTGGTTTGCACTGTCAGTTCGATCATCCGTTTGGATACGGTGTATCGCGAATTTCTGTTTCTGAGCAAGCATTGGAGAACGGGCTCCTGCAAGTCGAAGGCCTGCGAGCTCGAATGCGAGATGGGACAATCATCGCGAGTGCGTCGGGCCAAGTTGAAACAGTCGACTTAAAGACTCGGCAATCAGACGCTGCCGGTGCCCAAGCCTTGAGCGTGTATCTCGCGGTACCGACCTTCGCCGACGGGCTTGCCAATGTCAGCAAGGCGATCGACGCGCGTACTCGCTATGTCTCCGTGAACCTCGAAATGCCGGACGAGTGTGTGGGTGCGAGTCGTCAGGAACTTGGTCTGCGATACGTGAATCATCGTTTGAAGCTCTCAAGCGAAGAACTAGCAGGATTTGATCTGGTTCCTCTGATGCGATTATTACCCTCTGCCTCCGGAACAGGGGCCTATCGAATCGACCCCAATTACATCCCTCCGTCGCTATCCGTGCAAGCTTGGCCTGAACTAGCAACGCTTTTGCGCGACATCCGTAACTTCATCGGAAGCCGGATCAAGACCATGTCGATCATCATCCAGGACCAAGGCATATCGTTGTCGACACAAGTTCAAGGAGACTTGGAAAAGCTTTGGCTCATGCAAGTGATGAATCAATCGTACGCCGAATTGAGTTGCCTTGCGTTCTCCAGCGGTGTACACCCATTGGTAGCCTACACACATCTTTGCAGCATCCTTGGTCGTTGTTCTATCTTTGGACCAGGAGCGGCGGTGGACGAAGTGCCTCCGTACGATCATGATGACCTTGGCCGAATCTTCCGATGGGTGTGCGATCAGATTCGTCGACTGATCAACTCGGTGAAAGAGGACGAGGCCGTTCAGCGATACTTCATTGGGTCGGGGCCGGGAATGCACGTTGCGCTCGAACCCGAGTGGTTTGGCCCTGAATGGGAGTGGTACTTTGGCGTTTGCCCGATCGGCTTCTCGGTCAAGGAGTGCTTTCAACTCTTCGCGTCTCGAAAGCTCGATGTGAAATTGGGTTCCTCCGATAAAGTCGAACAATACATGGCAAGAATGCAACCAGGGCTTCACTTGAAGGGAATCAGTCAAACACCGCGAGCGTTAGCCAACCGAGGGAAATGGCTTTTCTTTCAGATCGGTCTCGAAGGGGATCCATGGCGACAAGTGCAACTTTCCCAATCGCTCGCTCTTCGAATCAATAAGCTTCAAATCTCGAATCTCGATTCGCTCGAAGGAAATCGAAGATTGCACCTCTCGGTCGAGGGCCAGTCCTACGGAATTGAGTTCGCTGTTTTTGCAGTTAAACAAAGAATGTAGCGGCAGATCGAAGCATGAATGCAGAATTTGCAAAAGGTGTGGATCCCATCTTTATCGCGGCATTGGATCTTGAATCGCGAATCGAAAAGCACCAGAGAATCATCACCTCCGATGAACGCACTGTCCTGATCAGGAAGATTGAGGAGGCGGAGTATCGATTGGGTAAGTCTGAGGAATGGCTATTCGCCAAATATGCGTTGTGTGGCTGGATCGACGCTCGCCTAGTCCAATCGTCTTGGACGGAAGCCTCTTGGTGGAAGGAACACTGTCTGGAACAAAGATTCTTTGGACATCGACTGGCTGACGAAGAATTCTTCGCGAGGGCTATCAAGGCGGCTTCGCTGCCAGGCAAAAACGCACTCGAGGTATTTTACATTGCCGTCGTGCTCGGATTTCGCGGAATCTATGCAGATAGCGACCTCGGTAAGAAACGGGAGTTCTTGTCGAGGCTGAGGCTGCCCGATTCCATTGAAGGTTGGTGTCAAGAGACCGTTCGTTCCCTCCACCTTAAGCACGGACGACCTTCCATTCCCAGCCAGACCTTATCCGCCGGTAGTTTTGAGCCACTGACAGGGCGATCCAATCTGCTTCAGTTCTCAATGATTTCCGCACTATTGATCGCCGCAGCAATCGTTTGTTATATCCTTCTTTTTGTGAATACAAGTAGCACGAAATGATTCGCTTCATCGAATCGATTATCAACGCAATCACGGTTCCCGTACGACAGTTGTACCATTGGTTTTGCAATTGCTTGCCTGGAATTCGGTACTTGTCTGAGCGTTCAATCCCATGGAAGTGGGCTTTCGTTTCGTTGCTCATCATTATTTTGATTTGGGTGGTTGCCGGGATCAAGCTGTGGTTGTTTACAGTCCACAAGATGCCGATGAATTGGTTCGCTTGGATCTTGATCGCCAGTCCGGTCTTAATTGTCATCCCGGTGTTGGTGTATCACTTCGTACGTATCTATCTAACGAAGGAAGAGTCGAAGTACCCAGATATCGATCGGATTTGGTATGAGGGCCTTGAATTAGCGAAACAAAACCGAATCGAAGTCGACCAAACTCCCCTGTTCTTGTTCTTAGGCACGACGAGTGTTCAGGAATCGAATACTCTAATGCAACTATCGGCGTTGAATCCCATTGCAATCTCCCCAACCGCAAGCGAGGGCCCGATTTCGTTTTACGCCAATAATGAGGCGATGTTCGTGTTCTTGCATGGATGCAATTGCATTTCTCGAATGCGCAAGGCCCCGGCCATGTCGCCTGTTTCCACCACCGACGCCGATTCTGGATTGCCCGACGACCACGGGGGTACGATCGAAGCTTCCTATTTGGCTAAATTGCGACCGGCAGGCATGGACGAACCATCCGGAACGGCAACAAGCACACTTTTTGGTACTAAAGATGTCGACCACCGAAATGTTCAATCGAGTGGCACGTTGCTCTTGGATGAGGGACAAAGCGTTGCCGACTGGATCCATCAGCCCAATTCGAGATCGAGGCAATTGTCGTCGACAGAAATCCTGGACTGTGGAGCTAGGCTCCGACACATTTGCAATCGCATCCGGGAAGCCAGAGGTCCCATTTGCCCAATCAACGGGGTCCTAACGACGATCCCGATCGGGTTAATTGAGACATCCGCCGTTTCGCTCCAATCGGCAACCAGAGCAGACCTTGCAATCCTTCGTGAGGTTTTGCGAGTTCGGGTTCCCAACACAGTTCTCGTCACTGGACTTGAGCAAGATGAGGGATTCGTTGAACTCATGAAACGACTTCCACCTCCCCAATTGGTTGATAAGAGATTTGGCAAGGGAGCAGACCTATGGTGTCGTCCGGATATGGATAGACTATCTGCCATCGCGGCTCATGCGACCGCACAGTTTGAGGATTGGATTTATATGTTGTTTCAGTCCGACGGTGCCCTGAAACGCAAAAACAATTCACGGCTCTTTGGATTGCTTTGCCGAATTCGAGGCGGTTTCGCAGAAAACCTCGTGTCGACTTTGCAAGGCGGGTTTGGGTTCAGTCCGGACACGGAGCCAGAACTGGGAAACGAGCAATTCCTATTTGGTGGCTGCTACTTTGCTGCTACCGGCGCTGGCCCAAGTGAGCAGGGGTTTGCCAGAAACGTCGTTCGAAAATTGATTGATCAACAAGGCGAGTTGGAATGGGCTCCGGCTGCCATCGAAGAGGATCGCCGATTTCAATTTCTCGCGAATCTAGCCGCATTGGTAGGTTTGATTGCCATCTTGGCGATTGTAGCCATGCTGCTGACCAAATTCTTGTAGTTTTCGACAGTACAACGGCTAGTGATTGCGATCGATTTAACTTATCGCAAAAGATAAACTTTGCCTGCCTTGTTCCATTCAAAAACCGCTTGCGTGTTCGTTTCCACCAAATACCGTCGCAACGAAGAATCATGATTCGAAATATGGCGTCCGAAGAGAGATGGGTAACCCAAGGAGTTCGCGTATTCAACAAGCACCTGTGGATTAGGTGCTTCATTGCTAATCAAGCAAATCAACGCGTCTTGATGTAGCATTGCGTTGATCACTTGCCAAAGTTCCGCCGAGCGTACTTGACTCGTTGTCCATAGTGATTGAGAAATCGCATGAAATCCCCAGTTATTGCGCAATGAGCGAAGCATTTCCGATGCTTCCGGATCAAGTTGAGCGTGATTGATCACCAGGGTGATCGATCGTGTTCCTGCAATCGAGTCCACTACCCCACAGAACGATCCAAGTGGAGATGGGAGATCCTGAACCAATTCGTAAAGTCGCGACGTGTTCGTTTCATGAAAATTGCTTGCGAACCATTTTTCCATGTCCGGCCGCGTTGGTAAATCAGCCTGGGGAGCAGTGGGACTTCCCTCATCCGACTGGTTCTCGGAGTTT
>JBEBHM010000708.1:0-4532 GCA_040080875.1 Pirellula sp. | reverse complement strand
CATATGCCCAACACCTTGGCCGTATCAAATCCCGCCGTTTCCCCCGGCGACAAATCGTGACTCACAATGATGGCTTCGTGAGGCAGTGCCTTGAGTGTGGCCATCGGCTGACCGGTCAACGCCTCTAAAAGTAATCGTTCGACGTCTCGAATGTCAGCAGCGCGTTCGGCTAAAAACGAACTGCTCGATTTTTTAAACACTGCAGCGTAACGAGTGAATACTTCGCTGACCGCGTATTCAGCCGAATACGTCTTCTTGCGAATCAAACTTTCCAACTCCGATTGCAAGTGTGGATCGACGAGAACTTGCTGCTGTGCCGAAAAAATCTCGCCATACCGGTGCCCCAGTTTGTCCGTGGTCGATTGTCGACTAGATTCAAGTTTTTCTTCTGCTTGCTTGACGGCTTCGACCAGACGTTGCCACTCGCGTTCGTCTTCACCGACGGCGACCAAGCAACGAGTTATGCGATAGCCCTCGCGATCAAACACGAGTGCTCGTCCAATCGCGACACCGGGCGAAACCGCGATGCCTTGCAATTCCAGCATGCTAAGTGATTTAATTGTATGGCTAGCCGAATAACGGCAGTGAATCTTGCTAAAACGGTAACAAAATGTTTTGCACAACGACTCCGAGTCGATGGCAAGACGATGGAACAACTCTAAGCGGAGGGTTCATCGATGGGGACCTCTTCGAATTGTTGGCTGAACATCAAACGGATCGCTCGTATGGCTTCGTCTGCATCGGGTCCCTGAGCGCGTAGAGTTAGTTCACATCCGGGACCCGCACCCAGAGTCAGCAAACTCAAAATGCTACGGCAGTCTGCGACTTGCCCGGCTCGCTCCAATTCGATTTGACATTGAAACGTAGTGGCCGCGCGAACCAGTTTGTCTGCGGGGCGCATGTGCAATCCCTCGGGATTGAGAACTACTACCGTGCAGTGCTGGATAGCCGACGACATACGGATACCTATGTACCGAATTGGTTACCGTCCGCTTCCTCAAGCAATTGGACGATGTCATGAGGTGTGCCCGCCTGCCTAAGGAATCGACAAAACGTATCGTCCCGCAATTGACGCGAAATATTTTCTAAGGCCCGAAGATGGTCTCCTGGACGATCCGGTGGCGAAACCAGCAAGAAGAACAACGAAGCCACTTGGCCGTCGAGCGACTCGAAATCCAATCCGGTTTGGCTGACACCGACGGTACCGACGAGCTTCTCGACGCTCGCGTGTTTGGTGTGAGGCACCGCGACGCCGCGACCGATGCCGGTACTCCCAAGTTCTTCGCGCTTCATAATCGCCTTGATGATGTCATCCTGGTCGGCGGCTTTGATCTCGCCGGATTCCACCAGGGCGTGAACGAGTTCCGCAATGACCCCTTCCTTGGTGGTCGCTGCAAGTTCGGAGCGAATCGCTTTCGGGGAAATAAAAACTGAAAACTTCATTACTTTAGGATCCTTGCAACTGTACCCGCAATTCCAGCTCTCATGTGGCAGGGCGTTTCACGGGGATCGAATGCGAAAATGAATGAGAATTGAAACAAGAAAATCGAGGCCTAAACCTCGCTCCCACCCGCATGTTTTACACCGGTGGATTTATGATCAGTCACTTTTTCTTTGTGCTTGCGTATTTGCTGTTCCACCTTGCCGATGGTCATATCCAACGCCGATATAATGGTGCTCGACTGAGTCGTTGCCACAAAGTCATTGGAATGCTCCGCCGAAACATTGATTTCGACAGACGGTTTGTCCGGATGTTCCAGGTCAACCGTAACCTCAATCGCGTTGATTCGATCGAACAAACGCCGGACCTTTTCTACCTTCTCAACGATAATCGTTTGGTCTTCAGGTTTAAGGTGGCCATGGCGGGCGGATACGTTGACTTGCACGGAGTTACTCCATCGCGAGGACAAAGGTGAATTAAAGGAGGTAATCGGACGTCGGATTCCACTTGGAGGTACTCAAGAAGCGAGTCCAGATTGCGGGGAATTGTAACTCTTTCTCGAAAACCCCACAAATCCCCGTTTCCCCAGTTCTCGCGGAAGCTCCGGGCGACTATTTTCAACGGATAGCTTATCGCATCTTTGGGGCTTGCGGCATAGCCATAATTCGGAGCGCAGCCTAAATATCCCAACAGAAGTACCGACGGGATCGCTCCAGGAAGGTGGCCAACAGACCATGCACGAAACAGAAAACGACGGATGGGATCAATTCACGTTTAGCTCGCGAAACGCAAGCCAAATGGCGTCCGAAGCGGAACGACTTGGCATCCAGCTAATCCAATCAGGGCAAATGGACGAGGCCATAAGAGTACTCTCCAAGGCTGTCGAACTCTGTCCGGTTTCCGCTGCCACGCACAACAACCTGGGCTATGCATTGAGCGCTATCGGAAGGCTCGAACAATCTGCATCGCACTATCTGCGGGCATCCGAACTTGCCCCCTGGAACGCTAATTTTCTTTACAATTTAGGAGGAGTTAGATTCAAACTTGGCGATTTAGCGGGGGCTGAACAGGCGTTTCGAAAAGCAATCGAAGCCTCTGCCGATTACGGCGAAGCGATTTTCAACTTGGGCGTGACCCTGGAATGTCAGGGCAGACTTGCCGACGCAATCTCCTGTTTTCGCCGCGCCGCCCAACTCATGCCAAACGATCCGGATACTCTAGGTCGACTCAAGGCCGCATTGTCTCGCGAACAATAATCGCCACCCAGTCAGCTGCGCCCAGGCTGAGCTTCGGGTCTTAGGATTGCCCCCGAAACTGGCGCCAATCTTTCAATTCGGCAATCAATTTGGATGTCTCTGTTTTGACCCAAGCATACGGAGAAACGGTGGGGGACGCATACGTCAGAAAAGTCCCAAGCGATTCCTTGCGACCGGTTTCCTCCGGGCGTGTCGCTGCAAGAAAGCTATCGATACAGACCGCAGTCACTCCGGATCCGAGAGTCCGATCTATTTCCTCGGCTGTTTCGAGTTTGGCTGAAAGTAAAAGCCGAAGTTGATGACCCGAATCTGCGACTGCTTTCAGCGCTGCATCCAAATAATCATCAACTCGCGCCAACTGGAGACTCCCCGCCTGAGACAATTCGTATTGAATGTCCCCGAGCAAACATACGTAATCCAGTCCGCAATCTGCAAGATATCGCACGTCGTCGTACGCTGCCAACGGACTGATCGCCGCCCCAATTGCGATCTTGCTATCCGACATCGTTCGCAGCAACTCGACCTTCTTGGCGAACTGGTCTAGTTCGTATATCTCAATCGGCAAGCTGCTCGCCCAATGCGACCTCCTGGTCCTGGGGTGCGATTGAAAAGGGATTCCATAGAGTTGCAGCTCAATGGTCGTCGCTCCAATCAATCCTTGAATATCGATGGGTTGATCGAATCGCAACGGGGCAAATCGTCTAGGCATTCCGCTCCCCGTCATGACTTGGCCCACGGATTCGATCTCGTCACAACGATCGCCAACCCAGCCGAGTCCGCAACCAATCAACTGTCTCAAAAACTGTATCTGCTCGCCTGGCTTGAGTTCGGCATCGAGAACGACTCGCGTAAACAGGGGCGCGTCGAGCGTTGACCGTCCTTCTGTTTCATCGTCGCGCGAGTTGGAAAGCGAGATCCTTGGTGAAGCATGTACGCTATCCAAACGATTGAGCAGATCAACTCGATTGACGAGCGAGATGCGTTCGCATGTAGTCAGCTTTTTGGGTTCGGCCGAGTCCAATTTCGGTGTCGTTTTTTCTTGCACCTAGAGCTCCGACTGAACAGGCCGATAGACGCGAAACTCTTTTCCTGTCGACTTAATGCCTGCTTTGATCATGAGCAATCCTATCTTGAGGCGATCCGGTTCACGAAGTCTCAGTTCCTCTATGTCCGAACTAATGGACTCTGCCTCTCCTCGCAAATAGATAGTTCCTTTTTTCATGGACTGCCCCATGTTTGGGCCAGCGTTTCCACCGATGATGAGGCAACCATCTTGCATTCCAATCCCGGCATAGCTACCGACGGACCCTCGTACGATCACGTCGGCGCCGCGAAGACAAGTCGCAACGCGATCGCCTGCATTGCCATAGATAGCGATCATTCCTCCAACGCCAAGAGCCCCAACGCAGTGCGATGCATGTCCATTGACAACCAGAATTCCCGAATGGATGGAATGGCCGAAGAACCGTCCGACTCGACCATGCACCGTGCATTCGCCGTCGCCAAAAGAGCAGAACCCGAACTCGCCTATGTTTCCGCTAACCGAGATGGAGTGAACACTTCGCATTCCGGCACCAACATAGTCTTGGCCGTTCCCGCCGGTAATTTTCAATTTACGGATCGCAGCTTCGCCGGGGATATCAAGGGCGTTGCCGGCTCGCAATCGATTTTGTGCGGCCATTACCATCGCCAGCATTTCTCGCGGTGATTGCGACTCAAGATTGATATCGAGAATTGATTCCAATGCAAAGCCTACCCGACTCGAACGGCAAAACGCCGGTATGAAAGTGATTTCTGCAACGCTTGGTGCATTGTCCAGTTTGGATTTTTGGGTA